>JADGBV010000568.1 GCA_015231345.1 Planctomycetota bacterium | reverse complement strand
TTTATGTTAAAGAATATGAAAAATGGATTTTAGATTATCCTCACCAATGGTTTAACTTTTTTGATTTCTGGAAGAATCCGGGTGCAAACACCCCAAATTAAAGATAATAATTACTTGGATATGGAGTTCCGCCCCTTGCAAGAGCAAGAGGAAATTCAGCGAGACCTCATCAAGCACATGCTCGTCTATATCAAAGAGAATTCTCCTTTCTACCAGAAAAGCCTCAGCGAATACTGTGATAAGGATTTCAATGAGCTCCCTTTCACAACGAAAGAAGACATAGCTAAGCATAATCGTGATTTACTTTGTGTCCCCGAAAATCAAATTGCTGAGTCCGTATCCACATCCGGATCAACGGGTAAGCCCGTTTACCTACACTTGACTTCGACTGACTTACACAGATTAGCTGACGTGGAAGGTCGAGCATTTTCATCCATGGGAATTAAAAATGGAGATAAGGTTCTGCTTGCTGTGACCTTGGACCGTCTTTTTATGGCTGGAATGGCCTACTACCTTGGCGTAGCTAAGGCTGGTGCACGCTCACTGCGAATAGGCCCAGGTCAATTAGGGGGAATCATTGAGCTTATTAAAGAGCTTAAACCTCAGTCCATCGTAGCTGTACCCAGTACCCTCAAAATGCTTTGCGAGAGACTACAAGACGAAGGAGTTCCCAACCCTCTCAAAAAAGCTCTATTAATAGGCGAGCCCATCCGTGACGACATTGGGGAATCGACTCCCCATGCCCGTTACATTCAAGAAACAACAGGTATGCAGTTATTTTCATCCTACGGAATTTCAGAAATTCAAGGGTCTTTTGTGGAATGCGATAAAGGCTGTGGCGCACACTTGCATACAGATTTAATGCATGTGGAAATTACTAATGAAGATGGGCAAATCCTCAAAGATGGTGAGTATGGCGAAGTCGTTATTACTAGCCTTGGAGTTACAGGCATGCCCCTTTTGCGATTTAAAACTGGAGACATCGCCAGCCTCGATACAACGCCCTGTCTCTGCGGACGTAAATCTCCTCGCATTAGTCCTATTCGCGGCCGCCTAGCTCAAAGGCTTAAGGTTAAAGGGGTCAATATTTTCCCCAATCAAGTTTACCGTGCCCTGGACAGAATTGAAGATGTAACCGATTATTATATTGAAGCCCATGAGCATAGCCCCGGATGTGACAGGCTTATAGTCCACTGTCACACGGAAAACAACAGCCTTAGCGAAAAAGACCTCGCCTCCACCTTGGGCACTTTTCTGCGAGTCACCCCTGAAGTGATTTTCTCCCATGAGTCGGTTATAAAAAGCACCATCAGATCTCACTCAAATCGTAAGACTGCTCGCTTTATCGATCGTCGTCCTTCAGTAAACAAAAACAAATAATGCTCAAACATATAACTGAAATTCCCGTTCGATTTAACGAAGTAGACAGTATGGCTGTAGTCTGGCATGGGCATTACATCCGTTATTTCGAGGATGGCAGGGAATCCTTCGGAAAGCACTTTGGTATCTCCTACTTAAACTTTGTCGATGAGGGTTTCATGGTGCCCTTAACACATATATCCTGTGATTTCAAACGCTCCGCTCGCTATGGTGATACACTGAAAATAACCACCAGCTTACACCCCTTTGAGGGTGCAAAGCTCAAGTTTACATATCAAATATGCAATCAAGACGGGATTCTTTTAGCCAATGGCAAAAGTGAACAGGTTTTTCTGTCTTTGGAGGGGCAACTTAACCTAACCCTCCCTGAATGCATGAATACTTTTTACGAAAAGCATGGTTTAAGTTTTGACTGAAACCAAAACTTCTAATATCGCTTATATTCGCGGGTATGGTCTCATCACTGGCCTTGGAGAAGGTGTTGGGCACAATTACCAGCGCATGGCTAATAATGAAACAGCTATTACTGTTCAAGAGAATAATCTCACAGCTTCTTTCATACCATCTTCATGTCATTCAATCTGTTCAAAAGACAAAACTTTGCTTCTCCCTGCATTGCTGGATAAAACGATAACAGAGTGCCTTCAGCACGCAAATCTCACTCCAGAAGATTTAGCTGGTCCCGACACAGCACTGTTTTACGCCACAACCAAGGACAATATATTAGCATTTGAAGACTGGATTCACGCAGGCTCACCCCTTCCCCCTCCTCCCGCTACCCGCCTGGGGAGTTCTTTAACTG
>JADGBV010000567.1 GCA_015231345.1 Planctomycetota bacterium | reverse complement strand
CTCTTTCCTGCCCAATACTAATGCTATTATTAAAAGAAGTTGAATCACATTTACCAACATACAAATTTGACCAATGAAAATGCGATGGTTTGTCGGGCTGGTATTCAAAATCGGCAGTTAAGTCCAGCCCTGGAGAAAATCGACTCACGGAAGATATGGTGCTATCAATAATTCCAGGAAAGACAATAACATGGCCAAATTTTTGATGCTTAGCAAAGTTATTGAGCTGGGCATTAAACTCTGTCACTGTGGTATCCACATAATACCGAACCTTTCTTGCATAGAATTTTTCTGCGATGGAGAGGTAGCCCTCTGAGTCATCGAGCTTCAAATGCAGCTCTTTAAGTTTACGCACGACTTCCTCCAAGAACTTCTCCTTATTGAAACCGATGGTGACAGGCTCTAAACGGTTCAGAAGGCCAATCAGCAGATTACCATCTACTGAAAATGCGAGAGGAATTTTTGAGCTTGTCGACCTGCCAAAATGCGTTAAGTTTTCCTCCCCCACGTCTTGAGCATTCGCCCAACACAAGCACGGCAAGAATAATAGCATCCAAGCAAAATACACAGACTGCAATGGTGAACATATGAGCGAATGTGGGAGTACAAAAAGTCGTGAGGAGAACATGAGCTAATGTTATCTATGGCATTGAAGAAGCCATCATATTATCGAACAAAAACACACAATCAAACAAAATTTATAGTTCTGTCGGAAGATTTGAACAGGCTTGAATAATCCCAAATGACGCAAACAATTCAGCTTGCAAGATAGTTGGATATTGAAGTGCCCCAAGGCCATATTCAACCATATAGGGCTCTCCTCCGCATCCTTGTCAATACTACTATGATTCTTTACTTTTGACTTCTCCTCGAAAATATACACTAACACGGTAATCAAAATAAGCCTCCTCTTCCGTATCAGTATTTCAGGACTCCTGTAACGAGAATAACCCGCCCGTATTGCCTTGGCTGCGCTCTCGAAATGCTCAGCACATGTGATCCTCAGGCCTTAATCTCTCATGGAGGACTCGTTGGGCAGTTCGGCAACAGCTTGAAGAACTTGATCTTTTGCAGTCATGCTTGACATTTTAACAAAAAATGCTGTTTTGTAAGCTGATTTTGCAATTTATGAGTAGCGGTTCATTAAGGTAGGTACGCCCATTGCTGAACGCGCTCCTCACTGATCCCTGCGTGCGGTTTTCTCGCACAGTGCTCCAGAACGACTCGTTTCGTGCATTTCAAAATCAGCTACCATTGTAAGCGTCTCCGATGCGTGTATGGGAAGGGTTTTATGCATGGATTAGGAACATTAAACGTTGCAAGCAAATCGTTCAATCCCCACCGAGTATAGCTATTACGTTGAGACCGGCGATTGAGCTATTTAAACAAAAGCTCATATACTTGTCGATCAAGAAATGATCTATCCATTATTTCTCGTGGCACTAGTTCGCGTCTTTCCCATAGCCTTATTAAAGGTGCCTGTGGTGAAGCTTGCAGAGTTTTTTGAGCCTTCTGTCAAGCGTCCAAACTGAATTGTTATTTATTATGGCAGAACATAAAATATGTAAGTCAAAAAAGCCTACGCCGAGTCCAAATGATTTATGCTTTTCGATAAAATGAAGTACTTCTTCATGTGTGCTTTCTTGAATAATAGGCAGATCGTTTAGCAGAGATAAGAACTTCTTGCGGTCTTGAATATTACCACATGCCAATTCCCCAATTATTAATGGATGTGTCGATACTCCTCCCTCGTTGAGTAATTCTTCTAACTTACTAGATCCTTCACGAAGAAAATCTATCCAGACAGACGTGTCTACAAGAACCAAAATTTACCTTCTTGGTGTATTCTGTATAGACGGGGAGCTTCCTCCTAGTGCTGCAAGACGTTTTGAGCTTTCAAGAGCAATAAGAGCTTTTAAGCCTTCATGTAATAACAAAGTTTTCTCTTTAATTCCTGTAAGCTTAGATGCTTTTGAAAATACTTCTTCGTCGATATTCAGTGTTGTCCTCATGCATATAAGTATGCATTAAAAAACATATCGTCAAGGGGTGAGACACCTCATTAAGGTAGGCACGCGCATTGCTGAACACGCCCCTCACTGATCCTTGCGTGCGGTTTTCTCGCACAGGGCTCCTCAGAACGACTCGCTTTCGTACATTTCAAAATCAGCTCCATTGTAAGCG
>JADGBV010000566.1 GCA_015231345.1 Planctomycetota bacterium | reverse complement strand
AAAAGCGCCTTCTTGTGAATAAGCTCTGCGTAAAAAGAAGTCCATTGCCACTAATAGTAGAGCAAAAAGAAACGAGAAAGGGCATTTTCTAAGCAAACGCCTTATGCCCTCTAGCCGAAGAGAAAAGAAAGCAGCACATGAGAAATAGAAGCATACCGCAATACTCACCCAGAGAATGCAAGCAAAAGTCCATGAGCTTATCCGCGTCTCCTTATATAACCAACAACTCATTAAAAGGATGCAGAAAAAAACGAACTGCAAGCCCAACATTACCACAAAACTAAGAGAGCTGGGCTTACGCTCCGGCAAATAGTCTCTCATATTACGCCACTGGGCAGATAAAGCCAATAGGCCAGTCAGCAAAGGAATCCTGATAAACACATCTACTGGAGTGGGCAGGGCAAAGGGAAAATCTGGCATTAAACGCTCATGCCATAAAGCTCTAAAATCAGCAATGGCCCATAGTTCACCCAGAACTAAAGATATCAATACAAGTATGCGGATTTGGTATTGCGACAATTAAAAAACATGAATCAAACAGTGAGAAGGCGTAATATTAGCCTTGCCCAACACGAAACAATCCTTGCCTGCCTTTTCACTATCGTGTATCTGCTTATTGACTTTTCGTAGGATAATTTTAAAATGGACTCGCACTTGGAGCTAATCATGAAAAGTCTATACTGGAATATTTTTGCCTATTACGCCGTTTTTATGGTGACAGCAGTTGATCTATTGGCGGCCAGGAGACCAAAAAAAGTCAAAGATAAGGATGTTCCCGAAATCGACGGTTCTGAGTTGGTTTTTGTGCTTATTCTTGTTTCTTGTGCCATTTTTCTTTATATTTATTGGAAAAAAAGCAAAGAACAGCAGGCTTTTAGCTCGCCCTCATAGCTCTCAGAATAAGCAAAATAAGCATATGAAATTGCTTCTAGGTCATATACTGAATTGACCTAAGGCTGGGCGTGCCCCCTTAGCCCAAAATATGCGACAACTCACCTGGAAAAATATCACTCCTGTGGGCTGCACTTTTATTGATCAGGGAATCACAAGTGCAGTGCATTTCCTTGTCATGATGACCGCAGCGCGCTGCTTAGAACAAGAAAAATTTGCCCTTTTTTCCTTAGGGTGGACCATTTATATCTTTTCAGTAGGTTTGCAAAATAGCCTCTTGAGTGGCCCCATGAAAGTGCTGCTTCCAGAATATAAAGAGGAAGAAGAAGCTTACCTGCACCGCTTAGATCATCTGCAGAGTTGGCTTTCTTTTCTCAATTTAATGCTCACCCTCCTATTATCCCTTTGTTTTCAAGAGTACTTTATCACCATTCTTGGAGCGGGATCACTTATCTCAGCCAGAATGCAACTCAGTTGGGTTCGCCAGCAGTTCCTCGCCCAACTTAAGGCGCCTCAAGCCATGCTTTGCAGTGTGATTAGCGGCACACCGGTTTTGCTGATGTACTTCTACTGGGCTTTTCATAGAAGCCCAATTCACCCTGGAATTCTCTGGATTTCCATCTCTGCTTTTTCATTACTGGCTTGGCTATTCACCAGAGCCAAACGCCAGTCTCCTCCTCTTTCAAACAAAATAGTGATCAAAGCTCATTATAATTACGGCAGATGGCTTTTCGGTGGTCATATGGCATTGTGGGGCAGCAATCAAATCTACCCATTTCTCATCGCTGGCATGATGGGGCTCAAAGAAGTGGCTGTGCTTAATGCCTGCCGCAGCTTATTGGGCCTCAATCATATTATCTTCCAGGGACTCAATTCATTTTGCGTTCCTCGATTACGACGCACAAAACTAAGCAGGCCAGATCTTTTTTTTCGTCATTGGCTGAATTACTCAGCCCTCAGCGCCCTAGTGGTTTTCCCCATTTTGATCAGCCTATTTCTCTTCCCTGGACCCGCCTTAAGCTTTGTCTTCTCCAATGAATATAATAGTGATTTAGCCAAAAGTATTCTTTCTCTTTTTTCATTGATCTACATTATCGTCTACTTGAATCAAATGCTTGCCATTGCTTTACAATCTCTCAAAATACCCCAAGCAGGCTTTTATTCTTACCTTTGCTCTGCTGTTTTCACACTCACCTTAGGTCCCCTTCTGATCCATCGCTATGGCCTTCATGGAGCTTTAAGCGCGACCACCATTAATTATCTTATTATCTTAATAGGGTCTTTGCTTTATTTAA
>JADGBV010000565.1 GCA_015231345.1 Planctomycetota bacterium | reverse complement strand
ATAATCACTTCTTCAGTCCATTCAGTGTCTTTGTATTTTTGTATAACTTGGCCTGTTTTACCATCAATCTTGGCAAGGGGCGCGTCTAAACCTAAGGTCACATAAAGGTGTTCTTCTGTCGCTGCTAACCTGCGCGGGAGGTGAGCTGGACCACTGCGAAAATGCCTCATGTG
Source organism: Planctomycetota bacterium (assembly GCA_015231345.1). Lineage (GTDB taxonomy): Bacteria > Planctomycetota > JADGBV01 > JADGBV01 > JADGBV01 > JADGBV01. Next base: position 2,017 of record JADGBV010000565.1, on the reverse strand, counting down.
GTCATTCCAAACTGGGATATCTTTCTCCCATAGCTTTATGCCATTGAAAGCATCTCGAGCGACCAATTTCCATATGGGCTCGAAACTAATATAAGCATTAGGGGCTTGATCTACAATATAATATAGGCGTCCACCACTGGTGACTGCCCCACTAATGGAAGATAATTCTTCATGACTCCTGGTCCATTTTGGCCCGTTAATCCAATTTACGGTTCTTGGCATATTGACTCGGGTGTCCTGAGAAACGGCATTATTATCGGCTTTATTCAAAAAATGTTTCCAATCATCCATATTATCAGGCCAGGGTTTTTGGATTTTTTTCTTGCCAATATAAGCTTCGCCTAGTGGGCATAATACTCGTAATATTTCTGTTTCGCTGAGGGCTGATTTGCCTGTCACTACAATGATGTTGATCATATTGGTGGCATAGGGTAATTTTTTGCCGTCAAATAGCTCTGCACTCATTTCTGCACTAGTGCCTTTGGCTAAGAATAAATTCCGGGAATCTTGGACATTTTGCCAGTCAGTATCTAAGCCTTGGAGGATAAAATTGTCCTTTTTGAGAGCTAAGCTGCTTTGCCCATTCCCACAATTTATATGTACGATAATGCCTCCCGGCAATTTCGACTGATCGAGTAATCCAGCGTTTAAACTGAGCCCCAAAAACAAATAAAGCATTGAAAATAAGTATGTTGTTTTGAGTCTGAGCAAATGAGGTCTCCGGGGATGTAAAAGCATCAAGTATTATGTGATTTTAATAAAAAGTCTTATTATAGGTAATATAACATCTGGGGCTGAGAGTGAACATTAAATATTTGACATTTCAAATGGTGTATTTTGATTTTTGCCAAAAAAAATGTAGGCTATTGAACCGTGGAATCAAGCTTGCATTGAATTCCATCCCGAAAAATCCTGCTATGATAACATGGACACTTTATATTAAGTTCTATGAACAAATTGAAAATATTTCTTATTCTGCTTTCTGCCGGAATGGTGGGGTCGCTGCTTTATGCTTTGAGTCTTAAGGGAGATTTAGAAGATCATAAAGAAAGGCTAAAAGCTCAAGAATTAGAAGCTGATCAAGACTTTGCCGCTCTGAATCAAGCTCATAAAAAGGAGCTTGCAGAGAGAAAAGAACTCAGTCTCAAGAAAATATCAATGCTTGAAGATGAGATTTCTGATCTTAATAAAGAGCTTGGCATTTTGCGTAAAGGAAAAGGTCAATCTTCACCACAATTTAGGCCAGTGATGGCAAATTTATTTTCAAGAAAGACTTCGTCTGAGGAAGAGGAGGCAAGTGAGGAAGTCAGTCTAGAAGCACAGGCTGAAAATGAAGAGGATAAATCGAAAAGCAGCGAGGATATTCGTAAAGATTTAGGAAAACTCTACCGGGAACTTATGAATACGGATGAAATGAAGGAAAAGCATTTTCAGCGTAGTTTAAGTGAAGTTAATAAGGAATGGCTTGCATTCGCGCCTACTTTAGATGAGGTTACTCGCGAAGGTTTGATGAAAATGATCGCTGAGAATAAGACCCAACTGAGGTCTAAGCGTATGGAAAAATGGTTTAGCAAAGATGATGAAGCTAAGAATAGCATGACTCAAGAATTAACAGCAATGAAGGAGTCCATGCTTAGCGATATTGAAGCAGAGTATGGCTATGATATGAGCCTACGTTATCAGGAATACGCTCAAAGCCTACCCGCCAGAAAAGCCCTCGATAGAGTCTCATTTTTAAAGGAGCTTCCAGAGAAGAAAGAAGAGTTAGTGCAAATAGTAACTGATATCCATAAGGATAATAACTGGAATGATGAAGACCTCGGTTTTCGCACAGCCCATATGAGCTCTGACGAGAGAGCTGAATTGAAGGAGAAAAAAAATGCTATCGTGAGTCAGTCCGTAGAAGAAGCAAAATCTCTACTTAGCGAAGAAGAAGCAAAAAAACAATTATTGGAAATAACTGAGGAAAAATCAAAAAGTATATTATTATGACAAATAAATAAAATCGAACAAGAGG
>JADGBV010000564.1 GCA_015231345.1 Planctomycetota bacterium | reverse complement strand
TGCGTGAAAAGGCCTGTTGTCTCAAGCTTAGCATGAAAGAGGATCAACTGGATAAAACAAAAAGCAAAAAAGCAAAGGACACTACCCAATTTAGACACCAACAACCACCGCATAAAATCCACATAAGGAAAAATCAGTTATCAAACCTTTGGATTACTGTGAATCCAGCAGGTGGTAAGCTCCGGTCAAACTTGCTGGATTCAGTACCTTCACCATCGATGTCAATATTGAGTAGTGATTGGAAATCTGGATTCTGAAGGAGCTTCTTCAGCTCACCCGCCTGAAATGCCATAAATCCTAGCATTATTAATATTGATATGACAATTTCAGGGAGCACATTAACCTCGAAATTGAACTAAAACCTACTTTAATGGGTTGAAATAATATAATCCAGGCTATTATAACCCCCTAAAAGGGGTTTTTATTGAGAGTAGAATTAGAAATTTCTAATGCTGGGCAATGGGAAAAAGCTGGCTCGGTATCATTATTGGGAGAAGAGTCTTCTGGCACAACTGGATCATGTCTTTTAGAATATGATAATAAGTATGCTTTCAAATATCTTTCTGAGCTAGGATCTCACGCTTTATCATTACGTTATCCCGTTAATTTTGCAGTAGAACGTGAAGGGCATTGGCCAGCATTCCTGTTGGATTTAATGCCAAGTGGAGCCGCAAGGCGTATATTGGAAAAAAAGCTTAAAATCAAGAATTCTAAAATTTTTGACTGGAAACTGTTAAATGCTGGAGGCTCGAACCCTATTGGAAATATTCGAGTGAAGCCTACCCAGCATACATTAAGTCAAAATAATAAACATGAGGGCTTTGATCTTGCACAAGTACTCGATAAACAAGAAGGATTTATTGAATATGCTTTGTCCTGTGGTGCTCCAGTATCGGGGACAACTGGTGTTGCTGGTGATGCGCCTAAGTTTACTTTATCAAAATCGTTCAATGGCAAATGGCACCCTGGAGGCAGCATATCCAGCTCGCTAGTGGAATCCGAATGGATTATTAAATTTCTTCGCGGCAGAACGAAAGCAGATCATGTCATACTTGAGAGTGAAGCTGAACTGTATCGTTTAGCAGAGGATTTAGGCTTAAGGGGTGGCTATAGACCAACTTATCAGGATAATGCTTTATTGATCCCAAGGTTTGACTGTATAAAAATCAAAGGGAATACGCATAGATTAGGCGTGGAAAGCTTATATTCGGCGATGGGGGTGTACGAATTTGGCGTATCTGCATCCCAAGAGAATGCATTAAGGACAATTCACGCACACTCCTCTAGCCCTATGCAAGATCTTAGTGAGTTTATACAGCGAGATATATTTAATTATTTAATCTCAAATACTGATAACCATGGCAGGAACACATCATTTATAAAATACGAAGATGGTAGAATTGAATTGTCTCCAATATATGACTGTGCTCCAATGAAACTTGATCCGCAAATGATCACGCGTTCCATTACCTGGGATGATATAAAACGAAATAGCAAGATTTCTACTTTGCCTGACTATGGTGAGTTATGGCGATGGCTTAGAGCTAGTGGAATAGAATCGGATAAAATTGAACAGGATATATTGAATTTTAAGACAAGTTTGCAGAGTATCAATTTCAAGAATTACCATTACCCAACTCAAATGGCTCGTATACTTGAAGAAAATAGACCTTTGTTGATTAGAGCAATATCATGAATCGTAATGACTTATTTAATGATATTGAGCGAGGTCAATACTCCATAGGTAAAAGTATCTACATGATGAGAAGGTCCGTAAAAGTAAATCGGATTGATTTTGCTAAAAAAATTGGCATTAGCAAACGAACTTTGGAAGAAATAGAGCAAGGCAGAGGTAATCCAACCTTGAAAACTCTTGAAAAAATATTATCAGTTTTTAATTTCGAAGTTACTTTAAGAAGAAGAAACTCAGACAGCATCAGCGGCTAGACCCTGTCCGTCATCCTCGGAATCGTCACTATTTCCAGCATCATCTGCTTCATTATTCAGCTCATCAACAACAATTGTGGCTCTTATTAACCTCCGCGCATACCCTTGCTGAACATTATGCATCAATTCGGAAAGGCTCAGGAGAGCCATGGACCCTTATAGCCTCATTTCCCCAACCTATACATAACACTCACTTCATCATCGCTCAGCACCCTGTTGTAATACCTAGTTTCATCGAGACAAATAGAACCAGCATTGTCACC
>JADGBV010000563.1 GCA_015231345.1 Planctomycetota bacterium | reverse complement strand
CTTGTCCATTCCTGAGGATATTGCCATCATTGGAGTGGGAAATGATGAGCAGATTTGTGAATTATCTAATACGCCATTATCGAGTATAGAACTAAATACTGAACAGGCGGGATATCATGCTGCACGTTGGTTGTTTGACAGTTTTCGGAACGGGGGAGGGGAGTTATCACCAACTATTTTGGTTCATCCCCTTGGTGTCCGTCAGCGTCGTTCAACGGATATTTTGTCGGCTCGTGACCTTGATGTGGCCAGAGCCATTAATTTTATTCGCAATTCCTGCTCTAGGAATATTGGTGTGGATGATGTGGTTAAACAAACCAGTGTCTCAAAGCGTATTCTTTATGACCGTTTTAATCAAGAGATAGGACTAGGTATTGCTGAATATATTCGTAAGGTACGTATGGATCATTTTTGTCGGCTCCTTCTGGAGACTAACTTGAGTGTTGCTGAAATCGCCCATTCAATGGGTTATGCCAGTGATGCCAATATCTCGCGTTATTTTCATAAGCTCATGAATATGACCCCATTGGCTTACCGGAAGCGTCATGCTGGATTTGGGCGTGAAAACAAAAGAATTAGCGATGTGATCAGTATTCGCTAAACTATTTAAACTTAATTTTTGATATTTAAGCTATAAATTGAGATGACGTGTTGAGATTATCTGAGCCTATTCGTATAAAGATGCAGTTTTAATTATGGAAGACCGTATGGAGAGTGTTCTGATGAATCGTTTATACAAAAAAATAAGCCTATGTATTGTCGCCTATGTCTGTGCGCTAAGCGCGCTTTATGGGGCAGGAGCGGAAGGGTATATGCCCAAAGAGGGGCGCTGGTCCGTAGGAGTTGGCTGGGAGAATGAATGGCCAGCGTCTTGGGCTCATGCCAAGGTGGATTCTGTTGATTCTACGGGAGAATGGATGGCGTATTACGGCTCCATGGAGTTTCCCGGTGGTGTTTTGAAACTGAGGGATGTCGAACGTCAAAGAAAGGATGGCCTGATAGAAGTCCGTCGTCGCTGGGAGTGGCTAGGTGAATCCAACTTGGATAGGGTGACCCTTTCGGTTCGGATGCAGGTGTCCATGAAAAAAGGGCGTCCGTTTATGCCTTCAGTGAATTACTACAACAACCCAGCAGGGCAAAGCATCGATACTTCTAGAATTCCTGTAATTGATCCGAAAGGGGGCAAGGGCTATTATGAGGAGCACCGGTTTTCCATGCCGGTTTCAGCAGTAGAAGGAGTGGCTGGAAAGAACACGGTGATCGCCGGCTTGCATAGTCTTCCAAGTCCTATTTTTTATGGCAACCTCCAGGATCAATGGTGGTCTTTGGGTATGGAACATCTTTCGGACGATTTGGTTGAGATGGCTTTATATTCCGGAGCCGTTTCTTCAAATGGAAGAAATGGTATCATCAAAGCTAAACAGAGGGAATGGTTGGATTATAAGTCGGCTTGGGTTAATCTAAAGCCTGGGGCCGTTGTCGATAAAATATTCTTTGTTCAGCCTGAGGCCATTACCAAAAGGGGGGCAGGGTTCCAGCTACCCATCAAGGCATCCCTCGAGCTATTTGACAATACAACTGTAAATGGCTATACGCCCTATAAAGAGATTCTACAACTTAAATTTAACGATACAATGTCACGGTGGCGTGAGGGAGAAAACTATAGTGGCGTGGATGCTTTTCCTGGTGAAGATCGTCCCTGGATAGATCTGGGATGGGCCGGTCAATCTGAAGCGGCTCCTTATGCATTGCTTCTTCTAGGGGAAGAGTATGGCGTTAAAAATTCAAAAGAAATGGCTCAAAAAGCCATGGATTTTCTGTGCACCTCTCCTTTTACAGAAAAGGGTTTTTCTATTCGCTACGATTACGGCAAAAAGAAGAAATGGCTTAATCGTAGAAATCCGCTTTCACAAGGTCAGGCGATGAATAATATGCTGAATGCCTTGCGGGTTGCACGCAAAGTGGGTGGCATGAAAACGGACCCTTGGGAGAATTTTCTTCATAAAGCATGCAAGGTACATGCTGATCGTATTTTATCTCAGGATTGGCATCCGGTCTCCACCAATGAGGGCTTTCTCATTGCCCCGCTCATCCAGGCGTCTTCATTGTTGGGAAATAAGTCTTACCTCAAAGCTGCCCAGAAAGCCGCCGAACATTACATGGAGCGACATATGAGTATGGATGAACCCTATTGGGGAGGCACGCTGGATGCTAGGTGCG
>JADGBV010000562.1 GCA_015231345.1 Planctomycetota bacterium | reverse complement strand
GCATAAGAAAAGAGATTTAAATCGATAAAGTCATCATATTCAGTGACCGGAATTTTGACGATCCCTTTGGCACTCACCCCATCCATCACTTGTCTGAAGTCACTAATTTCAAGGGCTATCTGATTGTATATACGCACAAGCTTCTCATCATTCACCGCTTCAAAAAACTCTCCACCCGTATCAAATGCGACTTGCTTGAGCAATGCCTTGTCAGCAGACTTAGATAAGCCGACCGTATATACTTTTACCCCTCTCTCCTCGAGTAGTTTATGCGAATCCCTGTAACGATCGGGTTCATTTTGACCATCAGTTAAAAGAATCGCCACCTTCTCATTAGCGTGAGAATCTTCAAAAATATCTGCGGCTAAATCCAAGGCTTCGTTAATATTGGTAAAGTTCCCAGAACGAGAGCGGGAGAGCAAACGATCAATATTCATTTCTTTCGCCCTCCGAGGGGACATAAGCGGTAATATGGTTTTAGCTGAACCGGAAAATTTTATAATGCCAACTTTGGAAATTTGTTCTGAAAGAGCTGCTAAGCGAACAAAGTTATCACATGCTCGAAAACGCAGGCCCTTCGGGTCGTTTTTCTTCATACTGCCACTATTGTCTATAATCATCAAGACATCGGTGGCTGAATCCACATAGACAATCTTCCGCTCCTGACGATTAGAAGCTTCGTCTTCTCCAGGCACCGATAAACTCACAAATAAATCAAAATAGCCAGGCTTTTGCTGGATGGGGGGCTGACGAATATCGATATATATTAAATCACCAACTTGTTTATAGTACAAGCCCTCACAAAGAAAACGATCACTCGATTCTTCCTCTGGAATATGGCCGGGTAAAACTTTTATGGTATAATCACCTACAACAGGCTGCATCAGGTCAGTGTTTTCCTGGGCAAAGGGGTCACGAATTTTAAGGGTTAAATCCTGAGGGTTTTGATAATGGCCACCGGAAATCGCGTAAAGTGGAATTGAAAGTGAGAAGACAATAATCCAAGTGACTAAGAACCTAATATGCAATTTCATCAAAGCTGAGCACCCCGGTATAGAGTGGTCGCCTGACTTCCTTCACGCATCATCATTGCCTGACGCTTTTTTGTCACCCTGCGATGACGAATCTCCATAATCACTTTGAAGTAACGACTCTGAAAACTCAGCATGTCGACATATTTTGTTGCCGCACTGCTGGCGCCAGTCACTTGCTTTAGACTATCAAAGCCATCAAAAGGAGCTTCCTTTCTTGCTTCGATAACGGCCAAAGCAATCGTTTCTTCTTCAAAAATGGCTTCCAATACAGGCAGAGGTGCCGTATTAATATTAATTTTGCCATCACCATAAACGGTTAACACATCTTTAAAGCCAGGGATAAATTCATCTTCCTCCCAATCTTCATAGACTTTTCGCTCTTTTATTTCTTGCTCAAAAGGGTTTACGTCTTTCTTCTCTTCTTCTTGACCTAACTCATCTTGGTAATCGAAAAAGTTATTATCAAAAGCTTCCTCTTCAGCTTTTTCCACATCAGCTTCTGTCCATAATTCACCCACGGGATAATCGATACCGTAATAAAGCTCATCATCCACCTCCTCCATAACTAAACACTCTTTCAGTTGAGTCATAAAAGCATTCTTACTTGTCTCGTCATCAAATTTGCCATTTTCATCCTTATCTAAAAAATCAACAAAATTATCGATAATATCTTTGGTATCGACATCTTTTACGCCCAAAACTTTCAGAAGCTCCACAAAGAAAGCTTTGCGTTTGGGGACAAGTTTACCCGTTGTAGGGTGTATAAGCGTATTGATATTAAATTTTCGTTCTTCATCCACAATCGTCGTACGTATCCAGCTCTCACCGTTTTGTTCGACATCTTGTTCTTTCGCCCAGTGGTCATGGTAGGAGTCAGAGCTTTTCATGCGATTTTGCACAAGCATTTCCTCACTAGACAGGCCTAGTTCGTCCGGGCTTTTCATGGGGGGAGGTTCGATATCTTGAAAAAGGACTTCTTCTACTTTAAGCAGAGCCGTTTCTTCAAAGTAAAAGCTCATATGCTCATCGCTTAAGTTTTCAGAAATCATGCTTTGGATTTGAGTTGTGCTCAGGAGCTGCGTCACCAAGATGATCATTACGAAAAGCAGGAGCATGACCATCAATAAGGCCAAGCCAGACTCTTTTTGATTGCTATGCAGGTGCCTGAAATCATGCTGAGCCCTATGAAGTCGTCCGCGCATTTTT
>JADGBV010000561.1 GCA_015231345.1 Planctomycetota bacterium | reverse complement strand
AAAAATCGACCCCCAAATCATGACATGCCATTCTCCCCATGAACGCTGAGTTACCTCAAGGCCCACTTTGGAATATGGCCATCGAAGACCAAGAAAATTGGTGGAAAAACCATTTTTCGGGGCCAAAATTTCGCTTACAACAAATGCGCGATTGGGTTTACGATAAAGCCGTTTTGAACCCCCAGGGCATGAAAAATCTACCCCCTGCTTTGCAAAATGAAATTGCCAAACTCAGCGCAGCAAAATTAAAAAAAACCGATCATTTAAAATCTTCCGATGGGTCTGCCGATAAAATTCTCTTCAAAAATGAAGGAAATGATCTTCTTGAAAGCGTATTACTCCGCAGTGAAAAAAGAAGAACTGTTTGCATGTCAACTCAAGTTGGCTGTGCTTTAGGCTGCACATTCTGCAATACAGGCTTGGCAGGTTTTAAACGCAATTTGGACCCAGCTGAAATGATTGAACAAGTGCTCCATATTGCCAACAGTGAAAATGAGCGTATTTCCAATATTGTTGTTATGGGCATGGGAGAGCCCATGCTCAATTACGACAACTTACTCATCGCTTTGCGCCAAATCAACCACCCAAAAGGCATGAATCTTGGCACCCGACATATCACGATTTCCACTTCAGGCATCAAAGGCGCAATTTTAAAACTAGCTCAGGAACCCGAACAATGGGGGCTAGCCATCAGCCTGCACGCTCCAGATGACGAGCTTCGCTCCAAGCTTATGCCCATTAATAAATCCTTCAGCATCAGTGAACTTTTAGCCGAAGTGAACGAATATATCAATGTAACAAATCGCAGAGTCTCTTTTGAGTATGTGATGCTTAAAGACACCAATTCTGAGAAAAGTCATGCCCGTGCCCTTGCCAAGCTCTTAAAAGGCATGCTTTGCCATGTCAATCTCATTCCCTATAACCCTGTGCCAAGCTTAGAGCATGAGGCCAGCACCAATAAATCCATACAGCAATTTGCACAAATCCTCAACGATGCCGGCGTCCCCTGTACCATCAGAAAAGAAAAAGGACAGGATATTCTTGCCGCTTGCGGTCAATTGGCCCATAAAAAGAAGCAGGGATGAGTCATCAGGAGCCAAAACAACCTGAAGCGACTACTGAGGCCGATCTGCCCAAAGCGACGACTGAGAATGACCTATCCAAAACGACTGCTGAGGCCGATCTACGATTTTCGCTGATCATTCCAGCTTTTAACTGCTACGATCACCTAAAACGGCTCCTTGATAACCTCCAAGAACAAAGTTTCCCCTGCGAACTTTATGAAATCATCGTCGTCGATGATGGCAGCACTGATAATACAGCAAGTATTAGCGAGTCCTACCCTGTAAGACTCGTCTCCCACTCGACGAATCTTGGTCGTGTACAAGCCCGGGAAAGCGGCGCAAAAGCAGCGAAGTGTTCAACATTGGTTTTCGTCGATACTCGCTTAACAGTCGACAAGGACATGCTTAAAAACGCCGTCGACTTAGATTATCTCCCGCTTATGGGCGTAGGCACCAGCGACAAATACCTTAGCGCCATCGACCGAGTCTTTTACTGCATCCGCAGGCGAACCTATTACCCTTATGAGCCGCAATTTAAATACGCTCCCGAACTATGGCTAAAAGAAAATGAATTTGATGGTCGTCCAAAAGGCACTGGCCTACTGATCATTGACCGCAGTATGTTTTTAGACTGCGCTCTCAAAGAAAAGTACCAAGACGTTAATGACGACACGAAACTTTTAAAAAATATCGTTACTATGGGTGCCCCTATTCTTAGGCATACAAATCTAGAGTACACTTACGAACATAGGCATAATTGGTCGGATTTACTTAAACATACTTTTTTTAGAGGGCCCAAATTTCTCGATTACTATCTTGTGCCCGGAGGGCCACTTTTTGGCAAATACATCACTGGATTATTACTGCTTCTTATCACATTTGCATTTTGCCTCTATTGGCCCATACTCTTTGGGGTATGCGCCTTATTGATTGTCATTATTTTCACCGGCACATGCATCTGGATGTCTGAAGATTTCGGCGATTTTTTCACTTGCCTCTATTGCTTCCCTCCTATTGCAGGAGCCTTTATTGGCGGCATCACCTTCGCACAAATCACTCGACTTTTCAAAATGCGCACTTTGATTCGGCATTAAATCCATTCCTCTTAAGCCTCATTCAAACCACAGGCTTAGCCTGAAAGCATTCTCTTTTCCTTACTGAATTGACTTTATTCTTTCTCGTTCCA
>JADGBV010000560.1 GCA_015231345.1 Planctomycetota bacterium | reverse complement strand
AGTTTCTTCATGATTTTCTTAAGGACTTTTTGAATGAAAGGGTCATCTTCAGCGATGAGGATATCGCTTTCTAATTTGGCATCCGTAGGAGTCGCAGAACCTTTTTCTTCAGGTGTTCTTTCGATTTTCTCCATTCCTTTGTTGTCGGCCGTTATTTTGGAATCATTATCTTCATAGATGGAGTATTTGGTGATGAGGTCACCTTTTTGTCCTTTACGACCGAGAACGAATGATAGTGTGTCGATTAAGAGTTCATGAGAGCAAGGCTTGACGAGGTAGGCTTGGTAACCGGCTTCGTGATAAAGTTGAGCGTCGCCCTTACGCCCAAATGAAGTTAGCATCACCATTTGTACTTGCGAAATTTTCGGGTCTGCCAGCACAAGTCTGGCTAATTCGGCGCCATCCATGGGTGAAAGCTGTGAGTCAGAAATGAGAATATCATAGGCTTTACTGCTTTCTGCTTCTTGCCTAAGCATACTTAAGGCTTGTTCCCCATCATGTGCGCAATGGCAGACCAAGCCAGATTCTTCTAGGTTACGACTGAGTATTTTTAAAGTTGTTTCATTTTCATCAACCAATAGGACTTTACGTGCATTTATATCTTCACGGGTAAGAGATATTTGGTGTTCATGATCGTGCTGAAGCTGCATGTTGACCCAAAAGGTGGATCCCTCGCCTTCTTTACTTTCAAGGCCCACGTCGCCATTCATGAGCTCGGCTAATTCCTTGCAGATGGCAAGGCCTAGGCCTGTTCCACCATGTTTGCGGGTTGTGCTTTTGTCTGCTTGTTCAAATTTATCGAAAATACGTTCTTGGGCTTTTTGAGAGATGCCCATGCCGCAATCTTTGACTGCCATTTTCATGGTGAGGGATTTATCACTCTGGCTGAGGGTGTTGACGGATATAATAATGGCTCCATCTTTACTGAATTTGATGGCATTGCTCAAAAAGTTAAGAGAGATCTGTCTGATTCTTCCAGGGTCTCCAATAAATTGCTGAGGTGTATTAGGACTATAATCGATGAGTAATTCGAGTTTCTTTTCTTCAGCCTGCATGGTGAAAGTCTTGCAGACTTGGGCGACTAATGAATGAAGGTTGAATGATATCTTTTCTAGCTCCATTTTGCCTGAATCGAGTTTAGAAATATCGAGAGTATCATTTATGATACTGAGTAACCCCTTGGCCGAAGAAGAAATGATATCTGTGCATTCACGTTGCTCATCATCGAGTTTGGTTTCAAGGAGCATATGACTCATGCCAATGATACTGGTCATTGGTGAACGCAATTCGTGGCTCATATTGGCTAGGAATTCACTTTTGGCTTGGGTGGTTTTTTCCATATCTTCCACTTTAGCCTCAAGGGATTTACGCATTTCATGAAATTCGGTGCGGTCACTAATGCAAACGAGTAAGCCACAGCATTCTGATATTTCATCGTTAAGGAGGGGCGTGACTTTCAGGGTGCCAAAACGCACTCCAGTAGGAGAGGGAATGAGTTGGTCGGGTAAAATAAGTTCAACTCTTTTGGCAGAACAGGTTTTGATGAGAAGTTGTTCGTCACCTGGCAGAGGATAAGAATGAAAAAAAGAAGCGCTGCTTTTTTGAGAGTTATTTTTAAAGACAATATTGAAGTCTTGATCCAATATAAGCACTTCATCCGCTACGGCCTTGAATATTTCGGCCTTTTCCATGAGCTCGGAAAAACGTAGTTTTGCGCTTAAAGGTTTAACTTCCATAGGTGATTATGATTCTTCCTTTTTTTGGTCGAGTTCAGAAAATGCCTGGGAAATAGTTGTGAGGCTCAGTTCTTCTGCTGGAAGGTGTCGGGCTTCAATACCGGTGACACTGAGGAGCTTTTGTGCGGCGACAAAGGCATCCACGCCTTTATATTTATCGCTTAGGAAAGTGACTTTCTCGATACCTCCCTGAATAAGAAGTTTTGCGCATTCATTACATGGATGCAGCGTTACATAGAGGTGGGCTCCTTTGGGGCTCACGACCGTGTTTAGCAGTGCATTGGCTTCAGCATGAATAACATAAGGGTATTTGGTGTTCAGCCAGCCTTCATTCTCAATATCTCTTTCCCATGGGAAACGCGATTCATCACAACCCGTTGGAAAGCCATTGTAGCCAGTGCCAATAATTTTATGATCTTTCACTAAGACCGCACCAACTTTTGAGCTTGGGTCCTTGCTTCGCAAAGAAACAAGAATGGCGAGGGACATGAAGTATTCGTCCCAGCTTATGGGGGG
>JADGBV010000055.1 GCA_015231345.1 Planctomycetota bacterium | reverse complement strand
GGGTTTATCATATTAATGATTATGCCAACGTATGCAGTCATCAATCCTGCTCTCCAACCGGATATATACTTCAGAGAGTACGATAATGTTTTGATTATGGAAATCAAATCAATTGAAGCGCAAACGGGAAAACTTCTATGTTCAACCGCAAAAGTGATCAAGGGTAATCACAAAGTCGAAGAAGAAGTCATGATTCATTTCACTGGAGATATGGCAAGCCTTGTTGGTCAATTTGAAGAATCCGGAACCTTATTCGAGGGTCGTAAGTTTCCCGTTTTTGCTGGCAAGCCCAGCCGCCGCAAGAAGAACCGACAGCTACGGATATACATCGATTCTTTCTTTGTGGGAGAGGTTAAAAAAAATGACTCCTGGAATATTGGTGTAGCCGACGGAACCGAAAAAGATACTGAAGGCAAGCTTATAAATACCTTAGCCGGAATTTACTGCGGAATGACCGAAGAGCTCATAAAAATGATTGAAGACATGGCTCTGGACCGCGATTTCTATCCACGCAAAGCGTACATAAAGTTTAAGCCAGATATGCTGCTAACAAAACGAAAGCAACCAGTCCAGGCGCTGGCTCTTTACGACATCAATGGTGATGGCATGGAAGATATTGTGGTATGCTCACAAGATGGAGATAAGGTCTTTTTTCAATTAAAACCCATGAAGTTCACAGATGTAACTAAAAAGGTCGGCCTTAATAGTTCCAGTAAAAATATTTCATTGGCGGATGTCGATAACGATGGCCTAAACGATATCTTATTAGATAACAAAATATATAGGGGTCAATTTTCTGAGAATCAGTTCTCCTTTGCCCCCACCCCATGGCTGGATGCAGCAGTGATTAAAAAAACAGAAAGCTTGAAAAGTATCGCCTTTGTAGAAATTAACGGAGATGGTTACCCCGATGTGGTCATGAGTCGAGCAGGGGTTGGCTTACAAGCCTTTCTTCACCCCGGCAGTAAAGAATTGAGTGAAGAGAAGGGTTATAGAGAAGTAACTCAAGAGCTGGGCCTCCATCTTCCTGAGAATGGTGCAGGTGGCAACGGGTATTTTATGCCAGGGGATTGGAACGGAGATCATAATAGTGATCTATTCTATGCTCATGGAGATGGCTTATTGCTCGTACTAAAAGATGGTCAGTACAAGCCGGTCGCTCATAATATTGCATTCTCTTTTAAAACCGGTATGGATGAATATGGCAAAACCGGTGCTGGTGTTTTCGCGCCCACCATAAATCAAAACCATATGGACCTTATTGTTCCCATTGAAAAAGACTGGCTTGTTATAGCTAACCAGGAGGGGCAACCCGTCGATATATCAAAATGGGGCAATGAAATCAGCGAAGGCTCAGACTATCATTTAGCCACCGTGGCCAATGACTTTAATATGGATGGCTACGTGGATATTTATACAATCTGTGATGAACAAAAAGAAAATAGAATCATTCTTAACCGAGGCTATGGTTCATATATGCATGGCAAAGTTCATGTTGATGAGAAACCTCTTTTCAAAGGCCCTGCCCATGCTCATGGCGGTCAGGCCTTAGCAGTAGGTGATATCAACGACGATGGGGCACCTGACATTCTTGTCGGCAATAAAATGGGCGATGTCTTTCTCATTATAAACGACACCTTATCCATGAGAGTCAAAAAAGACTACATGAAGAAGGATGAAAAACGCCTACTCGAGACCCGCCATTGTACCATCAGAGTTCTTGGCCCCCGAGGTGTGGTTAATGCCAAGGTTCGCCTACTTAATGGAGCAGGAGAAGTCTTAGCCAGGCACGATTTGGCAACAAATATCGCCACGGGATGCCGAGGGCCTGACTTAGTGACCCTAACTGTGCGAAAGCCAGGGCATTATATCGTCGAAGTTGAATACGGGGACGGTCACCGTTTCCAGCAGAATGTAGATTTAACTTCGCTAAAAAGAACAAGCATACTAGCGCAAAGAAGTGATACGGAGGATAGCGATGACTGGTGAAGATTTTCAGTGTTTCATGAATCACATAATAAATTTTGAGAACGATTTAGCCGTTGTACCAATCTTTGTTAATGCAGGAGCAGCAATATTACCAGCCTTAGCTGCTGGATTTGCCACATTTTTTTCATTACTCTTTAAACCCAAGGAATTATTGGCTCTTTGCAAAGAAAAGCCGGCCATACCAGCCCTTATTTGCGTATTGGGACTTACGGTCTATGGAATATTTCATTTTTGGCCAACACCGGATACTCCGCAAACATCAGGCAGGCGACGCGGATCTGGACCCATGGCAAATTCGACTCAAGCTGGTACGGTACAAATAGACTGGACTCGAATTGCCTTAGAGCGCATAAAATCCAAGCAGCGTCAAAAAGCTCTAGCCTCCCAGTCGCCATCGCTAAGCTCTCAAGAAGAGGCTTTGACTGGAAATGCCCCAACTAACCATAGTAAATCAGATAATAAAGAAGCAGTTATTTACCGTGGCGGGCCCAGCCGCATAGGCGCCATAGGCGCAGCTCCTGCCGGAAAACTGAGCCTCGCTTGGGATTACTACCCTAGCTGGGTAGATGATGATGGCAGCATTGAAATTGAAGACAGCGCCATGATCCTCTCAAGTCCTATTGCTTATGGCCAAAAAGTCTTTGCAGCTTCATGCGTTTTGGATCCCCCTGACAGCTACGGGATCGTTTTCTGTGTCGATGGACTAACAGGAGAAACCATATGGTCTGTTGATCAAGTTAATGGAGAAGAAATCAAAGGCTTCTTTAGCTCACCAGCAGTAACGGCAGACGGAAAGCACCTGATTATCGGTCAAGGGCTACACCCCGATAAAAACTGTCGATTAATCTGTATTGAGGTAGAAACGGGAAAAGTGCATTGGACTGTTTTAACACCACTTCACCTAGAAAGTTCACCTGCCATAGATAAGGGCGTCGTGTATATTGGTGCTGGGGCCATTGAAGACCCTGTCACTCATAAACCCACCAGCCATACAGGCTACGTAATGGCCGTACGCATAAGTGACGGAAAAACACTATGGCAATATGACGTAGCAGACCCAGAGAGCTCACCCCTCGTAAAAGACGGGGTGCTCTATATCGGCAGTGGATTTAATGGCCAGGCCATCGTTGCCTTAAGAACTGAAACAGATGAAGAACTAAGCCAAGCAGGTCTTGAGCGCACTCTCTGGAAAACTCCAGCTCCTTATCCCATTACTGGAGCCGTGACTATGATCGGAGATACAGTTTTTGTCGGAGGCGGCAATGGAGATTTTGTTTTTCGTGCCCCTAAGCCAGCAGGGATCGTTATGGCTCTCGATGCTAAAACGGGAAAAATCAAATGGCAAAAAGACATGCCCGATGCCGTCCTAGGAGCAGTGGCAGCAGATAAATACCTCATATGCCCTGTAGCAGCAGGAAAGGTTATTGCCTTAAATCTAGAAACAGGCAATGAAGTCTGGGCAACTAGTATTAGTGGAAAAGCGCCCGTTTTAGCTGGCACAGCTGTAGTCGATGGATTTATCTATGCTGTCAGCCATGATGGCTACATGGCCAAACTTTCTGCGGATAGTGGTGCCTTAATAGAAAAGATTTATATTAATTCAAAAGGCAGCCCTGGAGAACAAGGGCTTTCCATTAGCTCACCCATGGTGGTGAATGGTCGCATTTATGTGGGTAGTGAAACTGGTGGATTACGAAGCTATGTTGGGGAGGCGCTTCAGTGAATCCCTTAGATACGGAAGAAAGGGGAGCATCCGTTCTGCAGGTATTACCTAATAGCAATGCAAATGGAATCAACGCCTCACAGCTGAAAGGAGCCTGCATCCTACCCCTAAAGGATGCTTTAGATATTCATTTAGTGGGAGGGAAAGCGATCAACCTGGCAAAAATGATGCAAGCTCAGCTACCAGTCCCCGATGGATTTGTGATAACCACAGTAGCCTATGCTCAGTCTATTAATGGTAAAATCGGCCCTAAACTTTATGAGCAAATCAATGAAGCCATGCAAAGCATGAAGGGCAAAATGGTTGCCGCCAGGTCATCTGCAACAGCTGAAGATATGCCAGGGGCATCTATGGCAGGTCAATACGACACATATTTGAATCTCAGTTCAGTAAACGATGTTGTCGATGCAATCGAAAAGTGCTGGGGTAGTATTCAGTCACCACGCACAAAGGCCTATTTAAAAGAACATAACATCGATCCCGAGCAAGTATCCATGGCTGTTGTCGTACAAGAACTTGTATTAGCAGATGTCGCAGGAGTGCTTTTTACCGTAGACCCAAAAAATGGATCCCGTGAACATATTTTACTTGAAGCAACTTGGGGCTTGGGGGAAACCTTAGTTTCCGGCATAACACAACCTGATATTATTCGCGTTCGAACTCAACAAGAAGAAGTTGAATCCTACGAAGTCGCCACCAAAAAGCTTAGCCTTGTTCCCGGCTCAAAAGACCCCCAGCCGGTCACCAAAGAACAACAAGATAAAGCTTGTTTAGATTATGAAAAAATAATGGAACTGAGAAAGCTGGGTCTATTGGCAGCCTCACATTTTCAATCTCCACAGGATATAGAGTGGGCCATTGAAAAAGGTGAATTATACCTCTTACAAGCAAGGCCTATTACCACACTGAGCGAAACCGATTGCTTTAACGATTTACTCAAGCAGACTAAGAAAGATCTTGAAGACAATCTCCAGAAGAATAGAGGCCCTTGGGTGCGTCATAATTTAGGTGAAACTCTGCCCCACCCTACTCCATTAACATGGAAAATCGTATCTCATTTTATGTCTGGAGCAGGTGGTTTTGGTAAGATGTATAAAGATTTAGGCTTTCAGCCTAGTCCTGTCCTTAGCAATGAAAGTTTTCTCGAAAAAGTGGCAGGGGAAATCTATATGGACTGCTCATTGATGACTGAAATGTTTTCTGAGAACTACCCTTTTTCATACGATATAGATCTACTGCGTAAAGATCCCGATGCCGCTCAGAACCCGCCTACAATCCCACAGGGAGGAATGAAGGAAATGGCGAAGGCATCAAAATTAGCAGCCAGTGCTGCTGAAAGAATTGACAAATTGGCTCTAGACTTGGATAGCCGATTTGAGCAAGAGTTCATTACCCAAGTCATTGCCTGGAGTGAGGAGCAGGAATCTTATCCGATCTATGACATAACTAGTGATGAATTGAAAAGCACATGGCATGAACAAGTCGAAAAAGTCATGGGTGAATTTGGAGCTAGCGCTTTCCTACCTAGTATGGTGGAAGCTGTGGTGGTTGAAAAACTGAAATTATTTCTAGAGGAGCATTGTTGGGATGATGAGCCAAGTGAATTAATATCTCATTTCGCGATATCGCTAAATCCCGATTGTACTATGACGGCAAATATAGAGCTGGAACAGATATCAAAGGGACACAACACTGTAAGTGAATGGTGCCATAAGCATGGTTTTAGATCACCTGCTGAGTTTGAATTGGCTAACCCCCGTTGGCATGAACGGTGTGAAGATATTGAGAAAATGGCCCAGCAAATGAGTGGAGGGAACGACTTACACTCGATACACGAAAATAAGGTCAAAAAGGCCAAGGAATGCCTTGCAGAACTCAAGGCAAAGTTAAGCCCAGCCCTCGCCGCAAAACTTCAGAGCCATGTCGACTTGGTCCAGCGCTACATTCGATTTCGCGAAGATGGCAAATATTACTTAATGCGCGCCTATTCAGTTTTGCGTCGCACTGCTTTAGAATGTGGTCGCAGGCTAAAGATAGGCAGCGATATTTTCTTCTTGGAACCTGATGAAATCTTTGAATCTCTTCAAAGGGGTTTTATTCCTAAAGACAAAATAGCCAAGAGAAAACTCACTTATCAAGTCGAAAAACGAGTGCAACTCCCTCATGTCATTGATAAGAGTAATTTGCAGACACTAGGATCAGCCCCCCCTACCACAGGAGGATCATCTATAAAAGTCCATAGTGTATCTTCGGGTTGTGCCAGCGCACAAGTGGTCATTGTGCTTGCACCTGATGATAAAAGTGAAATCCCGAAAGGGTCTATTCTTGTCTGCCCTTCCACAGACCCATCATGGACGCCTCTATTTGTGAATGCTGCCGGTCTAATTCTTGAAAGAGGTGGTTCCCTATCCCATGGTGCAGTCGTGGCTCGCGAAATGGGCCTTCCCGCTGTGATCCTCGATCGTGCCACTGAGTTATTGAATGAAGGCGAAGTTATCACCATAGATGCAGGTGCAGGCTGGGTATATCGGGGCAAAGAAAACATCACTCAGGAGCTATCGCAAAACACCAATATCCCTCGAAAACTCATACCTCCTTGCCCAAGTACATTAGAAGCTAAGGCTAATATGAGTGGACTGATAGCAGCTCTTACCTGGGGAATCTTTCTTGCAGCTGTCTATCTTTTGCCTGCGCCAATATTGCATGACCCCACGATGACATTTCTGGATATCATATTATGGCCTATCATGAATGCTTTTGGTATGGTTGGTGCTGTTGCACTCATAGCAACATTTTTTGGACTCACTCCCATCATAGCTCAACGTTTCTTAACCGATAACATGCGTCTATTTGAAGCCAAAAGACGCTCAGCCCAGCTGAGCAAAGAATGTAAGGATTTACCAAAAATAAGTCCGAGAAGAAAACGCATGGAAGAATTGTCCCGTCCAACAACTCTAAGGATTCTTAAAGCAGCTATGGTCCCCTTAGCATTTCTCTTGGGCCCTATGATGATGATTTTCATGTGGTTTCCCGGACGAGTTGACCCCCTATCCTGGAATGCTAATCCTGGCCGCATGGTGAGCATTGTTGCTGAAGTGGATGGGGAGTGGACAGAGGACATTAGCTTATCTTTACTCAGTCCTCTAAGCTTAGATAGCTCAACCCCCTCGGCACAAAAACTGCCCCCTATCCGCAAAGAGTTAGAGGACTTGCGCCGAGAATGGCAAAATGCTTCTGGCATGGATAATTTGCCATGGGAAGTGCAAGCTGCAGGAGACCATGCCCGACAAGTCATGCTGAATAGCTTAAACGCTTATTTAAAGAATGGAATCAGCCCACAAAAAATCACATGGCTTATTGATATTCCTGAGTCAGCAGACGGCAATCACCATGTGACTCTTAATATGGCTGAGAATAAAAGCGCATCATTCCAGCTTGCTTTCGGCAAATCTGTACCACCTCCTGAAGCTACTATTCCACTTCACCACCCAGCGCTTAAGTTGATTACAGTGAATTACCCTAGGGCATTACAGAAGGAGAGCTTCTGGACACCATTAGTTTCATTGGGTGGATCTGAATATGACTTTGGTTGGCTAGGTGTTTACCTATTAGCTTATTTGCCTATTATGTTTATTGGTAAATTTATTCTTAAGGTTCCTTAGAATAAAGATGTGCTTTTAGTCTCATTTTTAATCAATTTTTTAAAGGAACCCATTTATGGGTTAAAAACCTCAACGATTCACACAGATTTTTTTGAGAATATTTTCTAAGCCTTCAATATTATTCTTAAGCACCACCTCGACATCTTGTTTCTCGACATGACCTAAAATACCGATGGGGCCATCATAACCACTCTCAATCACCTCAGCTATCATCTTCTGTTCCAGTACTCCACTGCCGATCAATCGGATTTTCTTAAAGTCCTCGGCATTGGGAAGTGTCATACCATTGAGATTGAGGCACAAAAGATAGGGTAACATCAGCTTGAAGTTGGAGGAAAAGTCCTCCAGATCGTGATGGGCGTGGTGGAAATTGTAGACGATACCTACGTCTTTATATCCATCTGCACGAAGCGCCTTACAAACAGCGATCAAATTTTTCGGTTCCCCCGTCCAACCACCGTGATTGTACAAGCCCAGCTTCAACCCCTCACGTTTGCACGTTTGCGCCAACGGTAACATTGCATTTGTCGCCTCTGCCAGTTTTCCGCCTTGGAGTTTAGCTTTGGGTTTTGGCAGCGTTTTCCATATCTGCGGCTTCAATCCATTTTGTCGAAACATGGGATAAATGCTCGGGTGACCTTTCCAAAAGACAAAAAAATCAATCCCGTGCTTCTTATAAGCCTTAATTTCATCAGGGAACTCGGGAATGTGTTTTGGGCGCCAATCGTATGCACAGCGCTTTAAGCCGAGAGAAGACAACATAGCCGCTCGTTGGGCCGGAGAGCGCTCCTTCACATCGTATGGAACGATACACCAGGGCACGAGATTTTCCCGCAGGAAATTCTCTGGAATTAGACCTAGGCTCTTCGGGGGAGATGAATCTGATAGCAAATTCACATTCACGAGCATCAAGACAAATAAAATACCTGCAAGACGAATAGACATGAGATTAAGCCAATTTAGGGTGTCCTTTATTGTAAGGAGTCAGTCCAGATGGGAATTAACAGATCAACGGTTCATATTCAAATAGAAGGGTCTATATTAAGATAGAACCCTCAGTATTCGATATTACTCATTTCGTTAACGGGAAGCGATGGCTTTCGTTAGTTTAATTTCACCTTTATTTGGCAAGACCTCATACATCACCTCACCATTTTTAACTGGATAAGTAGAAGAATTTCCATTTTGAGTCACTTTGCATGTTTTCCACCCAGACGATATCTTGGTAATAAGCGACAGGGGATAATCAAATAATTCAGGGTCAGTATCACTACTAAGGTTAATAACGATACTATCCTTTGACACCTTGCTAGTATTACATTTGGCCGTTTGGTACTCTTTTGCATATTTGTAGGCCTGCGTACATGTTGGGAACCATAGTTTATCTTTATTTTGCTCCATATATTCCAACATTTCAACAAAAGGCTTTAAGTCCTGTTTCATATGGTCCCCGCCAATGCCATGGAAAATAAGAAAACTCCAAACTCCTTTATTAATGGCCTTATCTACATGGTATTTAAGTTCATCGAATGATTTATTTCCCCATATATTTTTCGAATTTCGAGTAGAAAAGGCTTGGTTTTGTCCTCTGCCCCCCCAGTTATAAGGCCCTCCTGATTCGTGAGCCATCCCGTACTTTTTAAGAAGTCCATTTTCCTGATCTTGAGTAAGTACCTTACCCCAATTTGTTCCTCCCGGACGACACCATAAGAGTAAACGCCCCTGGCTTGGATTGAATTGTCTAATGGCCTCTGCAGCCTTTTTTATCTCCTCTTCAGCCTCATCAATATTTGCAATATTCCTGTGAGTCCATGAGTGATTTGCAAAATCGAATCCCTGCTTTGGCAAAGCCCGCCATTCCTTATTTCTAGAGGTAAAAGAGTACTTATTTACGATCCAAAAAGTAGCGACAAAATCTCGTTTTGACAATTCGGGAACCATATTATCAAGTTGCGAATTCAAAGCATCGTCTGCACCGATAGTAAAACTGCCGATTTTATCATCTTTCCACTTACAAATTCGTGTTTCTCCGACCTGAGCTTCTAATGTATCGCTACTAACAAAGCTAAATGAAATTAGCAGTAAGCTAAAAACCCTGTATATATTCACTCTCATAATTTTCCCAGTTTGCTTATGGTCTAAAATGACACCTATTTCACTATTAAAAATATAAATTAGACTCTCTTATTTACAATAGCATAAATCATCAAATGCACTGGCATATTCTTGCAGGGAATGATCAGTTGTCTATTATAACAGCAATTAAACAAAGACCATCATTCTCACCCATGTCTTTTTTTGCATAAATATCTTGACATGAACCAGACTTCACCCTATAATAATCTCTACTCATGTCGACAGGATTGCATAATATGCATATAAAAACACATGAGTATTATTAAATGGCTTTTAAGGAAAGAGAAAAATGGCACCAGAGTCCATGACAATCAAAAGCACTAAGCCTTACCATCCTTGCCTAAAAGCTTTTTCATTTATCGAACTCTTGGTGGTCATCTCCATATTAGCCATTCTGGCTTCACTACTCCCGGGTGTCCTCAATACTACAATCACTAATGCCGAGCGCATTTCCTGTAGCTCGCGGATTTCATCCATAAATATATTAATGGAACTTTATATTAGTGACCATAGTGATATGTACCCTTCTGTTTCTACATATATGGGGGATAAATCGACAAGAATCATTTGGGACACAGCGCTTTACGACCTATACATAAGTGGAAGCAAGGGCGAAAATCAGGAAACTTTTCAGTGCCCAGCCAACGACATATCCATGCGATATAATCTTACGCCGCAATATGGACGACGGGGATATGCGATGAATTATGGAAGTCATGGTTATATTTCAGGCGGCATGGTATACAGAGGAGTTGGCAAAGCGGGAGATGGCATACGAAAAGCTCTAAGCGACAACAATAATGGCTATAATGACCCGAATAATATTGGCGTACCTCGCATGGTACAAACTCAACAAATTGAAATCCCTCTGCCAAGTCGACAAATCACATTAGTTGATTACCCTCAGTACGACAACAGAGTATTCTCCAACTGGATGGGGGATATGGACTTCACAAGTGATTTAGCTGCCTCAACTCATAATTTTACCACCACTACTTTTCAATATGATATTCATGGGCTACCCGAGTATTATAATATGCTAATGGCTGATGGATCGGTCAAATACCTTCACTTCCTTGAAGCTAGAGGGGAGAAAACAGCAAACTACTTCGGGCAAGGCATGTTCAGTTGGCACGATAATGACAGTCCTTCACCGTTAGAGTAGTGCAATTATTAGGTTAGGAAGCTAACTCTTCCAGGGAAGCAGTTAAGCGAATTTCTCCTTTCGAACTCTTCTGCAAACAAGTGTGCATAAGGTTGGCCGTACGCATTAAAAATAATGCCACTAAGGGACAAAGGTACTAATCTAAAAGGCCACGAGCTAAAGATTCATGGACATCATCGATAGCATAAGCTATCAGATTAATAGGCATATTATTGCATAGAACCAAACACGTCAACGATTATACCTGAAACTGTGTAGATTTGCATATCACAATCTATGTCTTTTTTTGCATAAGCACCTTGACATGAACCAGACCTCATGCTATAATACACTCTATTCATGTCGACTGCAGTGCAGAATATACATATAAAAACACATGAATATTATTAAATTGCTTTTAAGGAAATAAGAAAATGGCACCAAATTCCATAGCACTCAGAAGCACCAAGCCTTTCCCTCATCGCCGGCATGCTTTCTCATTTATCGAACTCTTGGTAGTTATTTCCATATTAGCCATTCTAGCGTCACTGCTACCTGGTGTCCTCAGAAGTTCAGTCATCAGTGCTGAGCGAATATCTTGTAGCTCTCGGATTTCATCTATTAATATATTAATGGAACTTTATATTAGTGACCATAGTGATATGTACCCTGCTGTTTCTAGATATATGGGGGATTATAGAAAAAAAGTCATATGGGACACTGCGCTTTACAACCTTTATATAGATGGGAGTATGGATGAGAACCAGGAGACGTTTCAGTGCCCTGCTAATGATATAACCATGAAGAACAATACTAACCCAACATATGGACGACGGGGGTATGCAATGAATTATGGAAGTCATGGGTATATAAAAGGAAAAATGACATACAGAGGAGTTGGCAAAGCGGGAGATGGCATACGAAAAGCTCTAAGCGATAGCTATCAAGCTGCCAATGATCCTAAAAATATAGGCGTATCTCGTATGGTTCAAACTCAACAAGTTGAAATCCCCCTGCCAGGTCGACAAATTATTTTAGTTGATTTCCCTCACCATGACAACCGAGTATTCTCTAGCTGGATGGGGGATATGGACTTCACAAGTGATTTGGCAGCCTCACATCATAACTATTCAACCAAAAATTTCAATTATGATATTCATGGGTTTCCCGAATCTTATAACATGCTAATGGCTGACGGATCCGTTAATTACCTTCACTTCCTCGAAGCTAGAGGGGAGAAGACCTATGGCAACCACTTCGGACAAGGCATGTTCAGCTGGCACTCGAAAGACAACCCTTCACCGCTGGAATAATACAATTTGGCTATGCAGCGAATAAGTCTGCATGAGGAGTCCGTACGCGTCAAGATTATGCCACTAAAATACGAAGAATTCTAACTTGCTAGCAAGTCATACTAGTCTTATATATCTTTAGCCACAAAGACCTCAGAGTATTTATCTGAGTTCTCTGTGAGCTCTGTGGCTAAAGTTTTTTAGGCATTTATACTGTAATTAGCATCACAAGACAGCTGCTTCACACAACTCTCAGCCTAGCACAACCTCTACACTAAGGTAATCCCCTTCGCTATCAAGAGGAATCACTTTGCCTTCGATCTCTTGTCCATTGACTTTAATTTGAGCCACTCCTTTATTCACACCATTTGGATTAAGCACAGTGATGTCATAGCTCTTACCACGATATTTTCTCATCACTTTATAGCTTGGCCATTCAGACGGAATACAGGGATCAATGAGCAATCCTTGATGAGAAGGTCTAATCCCGAGGATATACTGTGTAGCAGCTTGATACATCCAAGATGATGTTCCTGAAAGCCAAGTATTTCGAGCTAAGCCAAAACCAGGATGCTCGTCACCTAAAATATTCTGAGGGTAGCAATAAGGCTCCGCCTCATATGTATCTAGCTGATCGTTTCTAGCAGCAGGGTTGATTTGATTGTAATATTCAAAAGCTCTTTCGCCACGACCCAGCATAGTTTCAGCAATAACAACCCATGGGTTAGAGTGTAGGAATATGCCACCATTTTCTTTAGCACCAGGAGGATAGGTTGTGACGCCACCTTTTGCCTCATCGAATTTATCGTAACCAGGTCCGCTCAGTTTAATGCCAAAACTTGTATTTAATTTTTCGCGTACCGAATCTAATGCTGTAACTCCTCTATCATCTTCAGCTAAACCACTCATGACAGACCAACTTTGTGCATTTGTATATATTTGTCCTTGCTCGTTAACTTTAGATCCTATGGGCTCACCTTCTTCGGTAAAGTAACGTATATACCAGTCACCATCCCATGCAGCTTTGTTAAAACGCTCTCGTATTGATTCATGATCGGCCACATACTCTTGTACTTTTTCATCTTGCCCTAAGTACTTCAGAAGGTCTATCATTTCTAGTAGTGCCCTTCCATACATACATGCGATCATACAGCTCTCGGCATCACCCTCTAGGTTCACTGTGTCATTCCAATCAGCAAAACCAAGAAGAGGCAAGTTATTCTTGCCTGTATTGGCCTTGGTATAAGCAAGAGCTCTGAGTAGATGCTCAAGCACACTTGCCTTTTCTCGTTCTGCGAGAGGAAGATTTTTGTCGTAAAATGTGATATTTTGCATCAAGAAGTCATAATCACCGGTTTCTTTAAGGTAATTACAAACCGCTAAAACAATCCAAAGATGGTCATCACCATAAGTTCGTTTATTTCCCTTCTCCCGTGAATCTCCTTCATTCGCTTCCATATTTAGCGGAAAATACTGATGCATTGCAGAGCCATTGGGATTCTGCACAGAAAGCAAGTCACTCATCAATTTCTTTGCTTCTGAAGGTGCTGAAGAGATGGCTCCCATCACATCTTGTGAGGAATCACGAAAACCAATACCACGATCACTACCAAGACCTAGTTGATATAAAGATAGATACCTAGACCAATTTAAAGTTGTATAACACTGCCTTGGGTTATGAACATTGAGCATGGAATTCATTGCATCACTCGGTGTTTCACACTGATAAATATTCAGATAATCATTCCAAAAACTATCTTGTTTTTCAATGGCTGCCAAAATATTCTCTTCTTTGCTATAAGTCTCAATCCATTGATTCACTTTACTAGGGTGGTCCTGACCAAGCATGCTGATCATCGTCACACTTTCTCCTGGCTCTAGCGTCCCACTTTTAATAAGGAGAGCTGCCATATTATCACCGCGAAGTGCAACGGAATTACTCAAACTTTCATTTTTTAGAGCCCCTGGAGCAGCCCATGTTCCATAGCCATTATCTCCAAGAAAGACTTGGCGATCAGTTTCATAACTATCTACCTTCATATTTGTAGTAAAGAAATTAACCTCATCATCCCACTTCATAAATGCAGCTTGTTTAACCGCAGTTAAACCAGCAACGTTTTCAACCTTGCACTGCATAGTTTGCGGTACCCAGTCGGCATTGGTAAATTGTTTCAATGCATCAAAATGGGTAAATTCAACAACAGGCACAACTTCTAAATCAACCGCTGTACTGCCCGTATTGGTATATTTTGCGTAGCGAACCTCGACATTAGAACCCACAGGCACAATAATCTTGACTTCGCTTAAAATACCTTCGCATTCATTAATGATGGTTTGATAAGAAAGACCTACGCGGCATTCATAGCGATCGTAAGCTTTCATACAAGGGGTATAAAAAGCTGAATGCAGAGATTCTTTTCCTTCTCTTCTGGTTTTGATATAAGTTGTTTCTCCCCTGAAGTCTGAGGCTGGTAGCTGAGGAATATACTTGCTGATTCGATTTAAAGCAGGGTCTTTTCTACAAATAATGGATCCACCCGTGTGATCAACAATGCCTCCAAAATTTAATGTACCTACATAATTAATCCACTTTACCGGTGTTTTCGGGTCAGTGATTACGTATTCACGGGATTTATCATCGAAATGTCCAAACTGCAGTTTTGCCTCGATATTTTCATGGGTGCTCAAGCTGAGTTTCTGTGTGGGTTTTTTAATTTCCGGCCCTTTACTT
>JADGBV010000559.1 GCA_015231345.1 Planctomycetota bacterium | reverse complement strand
AATCTAGAAGCTTACAAAGTGGAGTATGAGCGCTCCATTCAAGATCCAGAAGCTTTTTGGGATGAGAAAGCTTCTACATTTCATTGGCACGAAAAATGGCATAACACCAGTGATGTCGATTTCATTCAGGCCAATATTTCGTGGTTCCTAGGAGGAAAAACCAATATTTCCACCAACTGCTTGGATCGAAACCTAGAAAGTCAAGCAAACAAAACGGCTATTATTTATGAAGCTGATGAACCAGGTGAAGGTTATAGCCTAACGTATAGAGAACTCTACGAAAAAGTCTGCCAATGTGCTCACCTCCTTCAGTCCAAAGGCATTAAGCAAGGTGACCGCATTGCGGTTTATATGCCTATGATTCCCGAAGCGGCCATCGTTATGCTTGCCATCACTCGTATTGGCGCTGTTCACTCTGTTATATTTGGTGGATTTAGCGCCGAGTCCATTGCCGATCGAGTGAATGATTCTTCTTGCAAAATGCTCATTACAGCCAACGAAGGTCTCAGAGGCGGCAAGACCATTCCTCTTAAAAATATTTGCGATTCTGCTTTAGAAAAATGCCCCTCCATTGAGACTGTTCTCGTTATCAGAAGAACTGAAAACGCAGTCAATATGCAAGTCGGCAGAGATTTCTGGTATCATGAGACTGTTGAACCGTTCACTCCTTTTGAGGCTGAAGCAATGGACTCCGAAGCCCCTCTTTTTATCCTTTATACTTCTGGCAGCACAGGCAAACCCAAAGGGGTGATGCACACGACTGGCGGCTACATGACTTATGTAGGCACAACTTTCAAAGCCGTTTTTGATATTCGAGATGACGACATCTACTGCTGCGCAGCCGATATCGGCTGGGTCACAGGCCACTCTTATGTTGTTTACGGCCCACTTTTAAATGGAAGCACAACTGTAATGTTCGAAAGCACTCCCAATTACCCCGATAGCAGCCGTTATTGGGATATGGTTGAAAGGCATAAAATCAATATTTTCTACACAGCTCCCACCGCCATTCGTGCTATCGCCAGAGAAGGAGACGAGCCTGTGAAAAAACATGATTTATCCTCACTGCGAGTCCTAGGTACCGTAGGCGAACCCATTAACCCAGAAGCTTGGAGATGGTATTACGAAGTTGTGGGTTCATCACGCTGCAATATTGTGGATACATGGTGGCAAACCGAAACAGGAGGCATCCTTATTAGCCCCTTGGCAGGCGCCACTCCCGTAAAACCAGGCAGTGCAACTCTGCCCCTTTTTGGCATTGAACCCTGCCTCGTAGATGAACTCGGCACAGAAATCGAAGGAAATGATGTCTCTGGAAATTTATGCCTAAAAAGCTCATGGCCTGGACAAATGAGAACAGTTTACGGGGATCACAAACGTTTTTTCGACACCTACTTTTCCCAGTACCCTGGGAAATATTTCAGCGGCGATGGCTGCCATCGCGACAAGGATGGCTACTACTGGATTACCGGCCGCGTTGACGATGTTCTTAATGTTTCTGGTCACCGCTTAGGAAGTGCGGAAATCGAAAGCGCTCTCGTGGCCCACTCTGCTGTCGCCGAAGCTGCAGTCGTTGGCTTTCCCCACGAAATCAAAGGAGTGGGGATTTATGCTTACGTCATCTTAAATGTCGGTTTTGAATCTTCAGAAGAGCTATTAGGTGAACTCAACCAAAAATGCCGCTCTGAAATCGGCCCCATCGCCCAACCTGATAAAATCCATGTCACTCAAGGACTCCCCAAGACGCGTTCAGGAAAGATTATGCGCCGTATTTTAAGGAAAATTGCTGCTGACGACCTAGATAATTTTGGCGACACATCAACATTAGCCGATCCGAGCATAGTGGATCATTTGCTGGCGAATAAAAAATAAATTCTTCTATTTCATAAAAGATCAGCGCAAACAAGAAATGACTTGCGGCCAAGTTGTCAAATTCCACTCCATACTAATATGATTTCCTGATAAAACCTAAGCTCTTATATTTTAACAACTTTTTTCTCCGAGACCTTTTTTCGGTGAAAAATCTTAAGGTATTTCTTAAGTAAAATCATTTTTTAATTTTTTGATCAGAGATCCTACGGAGGAAAAGAGATGACAATCTACGAACAAGCCATGAAGTTTGAAATCGAAGGCAAGAAACTCTACGAAGAAATGGCCGCAGACACCCCAGATGCTGCCCTAAAAGGTGTATTCCAAAAATTAGCTGATTTTGAAGACAATCACTTCCAGGTTTTCAAAGCCATGGCTGAAAAAT
>JADGBV010000558.1 GCA_015231345.1 Planctomycetota bacterium | reverse complement strand
AATGACGATGTATTGCTTTTTTATCGCCGAGTATGGCGCGACAAGCTTCGCTACATACAAGGTTTTATGATTCAATCGAAACCTTATCTAGACAAGTACATAGAAGGGCCATTCAAAAGCAGTGCTCTCTTCGATCAGATCAGACTCGTCGTCGCTTGGCGAGGCTCCATTTTATGCTCTTTCCCCTCCACTCCCCTAGATTCTCAAAAGCAAGATATCCTTCTTTATCGCTCGCACTTCTCTTCGCCCTTTGAGGCAGCTGAATGCGTCATGAGTATCCCTGAAAATAGTATCCCGGGCAGCAAGCTTCTCTCCATGAGTATTAGTTTCTTTATTGTACTACTCCTCG
Source organism: Planctomycetota bacterium (assembly GCA_015231345.1). Lineage (GTDB taxonomy): Bacteria > Planctomycetota > JADGBV01 > JADGBV01 > JADGBV01 > JADGBV01. The sequence goes on along the minus strand of JADGBV010000558.1, from coordinate 1,915 downwards.
TAGGTATGATTGTTATCGACAGACTTATTTCCAAGCAGATGGCTCTCACCCAGCAGCAAAGTGACTTTGTTGCTTCTGTCACTCATGAATTACGCACTCCACTCACATCCATACGCATGTACGGCGAAATGCTAAAAGAAGGTTGGGTGGCAGAAGATAAGAAAAATCAATATTACGATTTTATTCATTCAGAAAGCGAACGTTTATCACGACTTATTGCCAATATTCTTGTTTTGGCAGGTTTGAGTAATCGCAGTCATGAACCTTCTTTTGAAGAACATAAGCTCAGCTCTCTCATCGATATGCTAGAATCTAAAATCACTGCACAGATAACAAACGCAGGTTTTGATTTAGAACTTCCTGATTCAGAGAAATGTTCAGGTACAGTTTATACAGATAGTGATATTTTTATGCAAATCATTATTAATCTCATTGATAACGCTTTGAAGTTTTCAAAAAACGCCACTCAAAAAAAGATCAGCATAGGGGTCAAGCATATTGATTCCGCCCTTAGCATTTCCATTCGCGATTTTGGTCCAGGAATACCTAAAGACAAAGAAAAGAAAATATTCGCTTTATTTTATCGCGGTGAAAATGAACTCACACGCACAACTCAAGGCACAGGAATAGGCTTAGCCTTAGTTAAGCAATTAAGCGAAAGCATTCAGGCAAAAGTAGAAGTTTCACAAGCGTCCCCAGGGGCTATTTTTCATCTCACATTACCGACTGAAGCTTAAGTCTTAGTGCAGATAAAAACGTATCAGTTGTCATAAAAGCACAATAGGTATTAATAAAGGCCACCACCTCTAAGAGGCGATGGCTTTTTTCTTTAACTAGAAGGGCATTTCCTCGTCTACATTTTCTGGTGCTTCCATGGGAGGCGCATCACTGGCTGGAGGAGCATCAGCAGTTCCACCTTCAACTTTAATATCCGATGCTGTTAAATCAGTGTACCAGCGTCCGTTATACTCACGTGATTCGACTCGAAACTGAACTTCAGCTTCAGCGCCCACCGCCAAATTTTCAAGCATTGAGGTTTTATCACCCCAAAGAGTAAAATAAACTTTCTTGGGGTATTGTCCTGAAGTTTCAATCACAAAGGATTGTTTTTTCCATTCATTTCCCGTTTTTGATGTTCCTGACTGAGCGTCTAAAACGGCCTCAACTTTCCCTTTTAATTCAAAATTCATAAAAACTAACTCCTAAAATCCATATCTACATGAGAGGCCTCAAAGTCTTTCTTCAAGGCTACAGATGGTATATTCAGAGCGTTTTTCCCTTTGCAAGGCCCAGAACTGAGAGATCTTATTTAGCAAAGAAATACACGAAAAAGCACGGTCCCATAGCATTTCTCCGATCAGAAATGGGTAATACTACTTAATTTTCAAGCCTTTTTCATTCGCCAAAACCACAATCTTAGCGGGCGACTGGATTTTAACGGACATATTCACCTGTCGGCCTCCTTTGGCTTTTTCTTCAAGTTTTAAGATATACTCCCCAGCCTGAGCTTGCAGGTTGATCGGGTTATCCTTCCATTTAAGGGTAAAACTTTGCAAAGCGAGCCCTTTATGATTGCAGATTGTAGCCATAACAGAGGTCGGAGAGAAAAGGCTTCTCTTTTTGGCAAAGGATTTTTCAAGTTTTATATTCAGCTCAATCTCGTGAAGCTGAGGATTTTTTTGCGACTCTTTCGATTTCCCCCTGACCCCAGCAACAGAGACCGGCTGCTTGATAATAAATGAGCGTTTTTTTAACTTTTTGCTGCCTTTTAAAGATGCAAATTTCTCCTTAAATTTTTTACTGAATAATGTGGAAATGCTAGGTTTTTTCTGATTCTCTTCGCATTGCACCTGGAGAGTCGAGCAAATCAGTAAAACACAACTGAGGAGTAATAAAATTTTATTGATCATCAACA
>JADGBV010000557.1 GCA_015231345.1 Planctomycetota bacterium | reverse complement strand
TTAGAGAAGATATTGGCTAAATCGTAACAGACCATTTTCCCCATTTGATAATGGTCTGTGGATAGCCAAATGCGAAGCTTGGCAGGTTGAAAAATGATTGCATGGTGTGCAATGAACTGATTGATGGCTTTTTCGTTACTCATGCCAATATTCTGTTGGTTCTTCCCATATCGGTTACGAAGAATGCTCGCCATAGTCTGAGGAGTATGTTGAGTCGTTTGTTGAGCTAACTCCTCGAGTCGGTGTAAACGATAAAGTGATGCGCTTTCTTTAATATTTTCCATGGTAAGGCTGCGTTTGCTATAAGCTGGGCTCTGAAAATGATTTGTAACAGCTAATAAGTCCTCTTTGGGGGAATGGAATACTTCTGTCTGATGTGTCGATTTTTCGATGCAAACAGCCTCGCCATCTTTTGCGCTACCAATCAAGAATATTTCGGCCACAAAGGTCTCATGTTGTTGGGCGATGCTGATAGCTTCTGAAATAGATCCCGCATGCTGCAATATCAAGCGAGCAACCAAGCTGACAGGGCACTTTGCAGATGTGGGGACATCTGACTTAGCGGCATTAAGAGTCACGGTCAGGCCAGCTTCGTTCATTCCACTCACAACACCAACCATGCCACCCCAGGTTACCATAGCAAAGGCATGTCCTTCAGTTGGATGGTAAAAGGATATCATTTTGTTTTTAGCAAAATCGTCTCCGACGTAAAAATCGAAATTTCGACCTATTAAGACTTCTCCATCTTTGCTTCTGTCACCCCAGCTTGCCAGTGCAGTGCAGGCAACCATATTCATGTTTTGCATGGCATGGCCAATATCATGCGCCCCATGATAATTTAAAATTCGCTGATAGTTGGGGGCGATAAAAGAGTAATCTTCTGAGGCGGCTAGGGATATGCCGTATATTTCTCTTTGCAAAGCTAGAGGAATAAAATGGTCCATATCTTTGTTGAACCAAGCGATAAAATACTTAAGAAAAGAAAGATAATTTTCAGAAGGAATCATTTTGTAGATTTCATTTACAAAAGCCTCTTCTTGGTATTGAATTAACTCTCTAGATAAAATACCGGTTTTTGCTCCCAACTCGAAATCAGAACCCCTAACCGAAAGCTCCCAAATTCCAGTGGAACTTTTTCTTAGCCAGCTGTCATTACATCGGTATACATTAGCCGAAATACTTTCTCTTATGAGTCCAGCTGAGGATAGATCGGCTACAAAGGGTGGAGCGATCTGTATTGCATAGATAAAATAAAAGGTAAAGCAAACAAAAGAAAATCCCAGTAGCAGCAAAGAGTAAAGGAATTTTTTCTTAAGACCTATTCTGTTCATGAGCACTTTAAGCTTTACGTATTTTTTCGATGAGGCTATTTAAATCCAGCCGGAAGGCACAGGTAATCAGAGATGTCATTGTGACTCCCAGCATGCCATGAAGATTAACATTTTGTCCGGTTAACTTAAGATTGGGGATTTTTGTGGCCGGTGAGAGAAATGACTTCATTGGGTTTTGGCAATCTTTGATGATGCCGTACATAGAGCCCTCAAAAGTTCCTGTGTAGTCCCGGTAGGTCAGGGGAGTCGCTGTATGCATGTTTTCTATCATACTTTCGAGCTCAGGTATATAGTCCGTAGCGAAGTTAAGAATGAGTTGAGCTTTCATATCCTTGAAGTCTTCGTAATCTTTGCCTCTGCGACCAATTTTGCTATCTTGCCACTGGCGTACATCGCTGAAATTCATCATGGCAATTAGGGTAAGGCTTTCTGCAAAACCGGGATTCATGCTGTCCTCTGTCGTATAAAACATTAGTCCTTGTGGCCACTTACCTTCAGCCTGGTTGGTTTGATCACTAGTCCAGATGTTTTCGTCTAAGCTACAATAGGTGTTATGATTATTGTGTTTTAAAACCTTTCTTTTAAGGCTGCAGTATACGGTAAAGCTAGAGGTTGAGTTTGGTAAATGATTCAATCTATCCACGTAAAGCTTGCGTAGCTTCCCAGACTCTACCATTTCGAGGGTGGAACGGGGGTGGGTATTGGAGATGAAATGCTTTCCTAGGATTTGGCTTCCATTTTTTAATTTAAGGGCTTGAATCTCTTTGCCTTCGAAGACGTAATCTGTGGCCTCAGAGAGGGTGAGCACTTGACCACCTTTGGACGTGATTATCTGGCTTAACTGGTCAGCTAACTGTGATCCGCCTCCATTGAGGCGCCAAGCACTTTGGATAAAGAAAGAGTTAATAATAGCATGCACATAAAGAGGAGTCTTCT
>JADGBV010000556.1 GCA_015231345.1 Planctomycetota bacterium | reverse complement strand
AACTGATTCATTGCAACATAAATTTTACCTTTTAACTGAATACTTGAGTACTCAAACTGAGACTTCGGATATTTCTTTAGCAACATATCCAAATCAGCCAAAGCTTTCACATGGTCATTCATATCATAATACAACCAAGCTCGACCGTAAAGAGCATTCTCTCTTAATTGAGAAGCATTATCATTGGCAACCACAGTGTAATGAGCAAGAGCATCAGAAAGTTTGTTTTGCTCAAATAAGACCTCTGCAAGAAGAAAGTGCCCATCAGCCTCCAAGCTATGCCCAGGCAAAACCTGTAGGTACTCTTCTAATAACCTTTCAGCACGTGGAAAATCGTTTACTTCAAAAGCGATTTCTGCCAAAGCCAAATAACTCTCTCCACTGTATTCGCCTTTACTTTTAATGAGCTCATAATAACTATTCTTACCTAAATCATCCTGACCCAAATCCATATTCAGACCAGCAATTAAAAAGCGAACTTCTCTGGCGTATTTATTTTTCGCACCCTCAATCTTCATTTGCGAAAACACAGCCAATGCTTTTTTAGGCAAGCCCAGAGATTTATACGACCAACCCAAGCGATAACGAGCATCTAGTTTAAGAGTATCATCCGCCTTACTTCCAAGGACGGTTTCATAATGCTTCACTGCTGCAGAAAATTGCTCACTAGCAAATTTATACTCTCCCAGAGAAAACTCAGACAGAAACTTGAGCTTGTTATCTTCAGATTTGCTTCCCGTAACAGGACTCACCATAGCTATAGCTTCTTGAGTTTTACCTAATTGATGAAGGGCCCGGGCACAGTCATAGCGCAATTGAGCCTCAACACTTCCTTCTTGACTCGCTAAACTTAAGGTATTTCGGAATGCAGCAATTGCCTTATCCTTTTGACCCATCTTTAAATACACGTTTCCAAGCTCTAAGCCCACATCGCCCTGCTTCACTTTTACAGGTTTAGACTCAGCTGACTTCTTAAAACTAAGAGCAGCTTCTTCAAAACGACTTAACTTGGATAAAAACATACCATGCCAATAATAGATATCACCTAAAAGGCGACTACCCGCACATTTCTTAGAGCTTTCTTCACAAACCGCTAAACCAATAGAATACTTTTCGCCATCAAAGTAAGAACGAATAGACTGATAAAAATAATCAGCTTTAGCTTCACCCTTTCCCTCTGCTCTAGCTAAGACCACAAACATATTAGCAGCCTTTTCAAAAGATTTCATTTTATAATACGACCAAGCAATACCCACGCGAGCTTCTTTTTGAAATGCTCCTTGAGATTTTGCCAAAACCCTGTTATATAAGTTGAGAGACGTTGAAAATTTTTCTCCACTAAATTGAGCATCAGCGGCCCGCAGTAAGGCTTCATGTTTAAATGATGAACTGGGGTATTTGGCTTCAAATTCCAAAAAGGCTTCAGAAGCCTCATTGTAGTTTTTCCCTCTCAAATAGGCCCAACCTTTATAATAATGGGCTCTATCTAGAAGTTCATGACCTGGAAATTCATTGATAAGACGGTCATATATTTTTAACGCATCTGCATATTGCCCAGATTCCAAAAGAGAACCAGCAGCTGCATAAAGAGCCCTAGCGACAAATTTATGCTTAGGGTTTTCTTCAACGTACCTCAAATAAGCCTTGGAGGCCAAGGCGTAATCTTCTAAGAAGAAAAAGCATTCAGAAATACGATACTGCCCTTCTGAGCGCAAAGGGTGCTCTGTGTAGGACTTTAAAAAGGAACGAAAGCTTTCGCGACTTTCCTTATATAGCTTTTGAGCAAACAAACACTCAGCTAAATAAAAGGCAGCCTTACCGACAGTCTCATTTTTCAGTCCATAAGAAAGAATGCTCTTATAATCACTCTGGGCAAGTTCATATTCCTCTTCATTAAATAGTAGTGTTGCAGCATTGTAATCCTCCTCTATTTTTGTTTCTATTTTGGAGGCAGCTTGAAGGGCAAATATATCACACATCAAAAAGCATACTAATGCACCTACAACCAGTGGCTTCAGCGTCAGATTCAAACTCAACTATATTTTCTCTTACAAATGAGACTAAACCGAGTATAGCTGCGCAGGTCCTACGTCAAACGATCATTTTAGAGCAAAAGGCAAAAAAAAAGCCCCATAAAATGGGGCTTTTTTGGTATTTAAGAGTTCTCTTTTTAAGGAGAAGGCAGATCGGGAACACCAGGTAGTTCTTGTCGCAGGGACTCTGCTTCAATTTTATCGATTCTGTCTTCCAAAATCTCCATTTGAGTCAAGAATT
>JADGBV010000555.1 GCA_015231345.1 Planctomycetota bacterium | reverse complement strand
TGCGGTGACCGAGAAATTATGGACCTTGCTGCCACGATGGATGCTTGCTTCTTGATAATGGCGAAAGTCTAGATTAGCAATCAAGCCGAAAATCTCACCTGCGTAATATTAGAGGGCAAAAGCAGGAATGATATTTAAAGGAGCATCCTTTAGCATCGTACCCATCCCTTTATTGTGCGAGGTCACAATAATAATGAGTTCGAGATCAGGGAATATTTGAATAAACTGCCCCCCTGCCCCTCGACCTGAGACGCATTTATAATCTTTTTCTTTTACCTTCGCTTTATGACCCCACCAAAAATAGCCATAAGTTCTATATTTACTAACATCAAGAGGTGAAATAGCACGTTCAATAAATTCTGCAGGAATCACCTGCTCACCATTAAATGCGCCCTTATTATAAACCAAGATGCCCATTTTTAGCATATCTCGTGAACGGAAAGAACTTCCTGCTGCAGCCTTGGGAAATCCACTGACGTCGGTCTGCCAACCGTACGAAGTTATGCCAAGTTTGCCAAGGAAATCTTTTCGAATGAAATCCTCGACCTTTACTGGAAGAATGGAACTAAGCACCTGCATAGTTATTGTGGGATCAGAGCCTTGATACTTAAAGACACTCTTGCTTTTTTCGGTAATGGGTGCACTTAATTCTAGATAGGTTTGAATTTGTTTTTGCCCGACAAGGTTCTCAGGTGTCTTCATGGCCTTTTTTGCTTTTGCATTATCGACCCTAATACCAGACTTCATATGCATAGCTTCATGTAAAAGAACACTTTCTGAACCTGGGGCCAGTTTTTCCCCATCGACATCTTTAAGAAAACTAAGCACGGGCCGGTTGAGATCGGCCATAGAAATATACCCAAGTTGCATGGCGCGACCGAGAGCTAAAGCTGTATAGGACTTTGTGATAGACATTTGGTAATGAGGCACATTTATACGACCTCTTCGGTAGTAGGATTCAAAAAGTAATTTGCCTTTGTACCAAATAAGAAGGCTATCCGTACTATGCTTAGTATCTTGTGGAGCTTGAGCTATTGAATGAGCAAAATCTCGAACAAGCTTCTCATCCCCCCCATCGGCACCCAATTTCCCCACCTGAATCCCATCGGAGATGTCCTGGGGCGAGCCGCTTATATAAGCATTTTCAAGATAGGGAAGGTTTCGCTCCTGGTTCCATGAGATATCCGAGGCATTAAGGTCCGTAACTTCAGGAGCCAGGCCGTCAGATTCGCCTTGAACACAAGGGAAGATCATGGCCGTAAGTATTAAAAAATATCGAATATAATGTATCATCAAAAACTCATCATGAACAAAGCTACAATAACTCTCTCTTCTATTCTATTATTCTCAACATTTTTTTATAAAAACAACGAAGAATTTAATTCTTCACTGCCCTCAAATTCAACCTCAACCCTTGACTTATCACATATTCGGCGTACAGTTCTCCTTATATAAGGACTCTATTTCTACTTTATTAAAATATCTTCGTTATCCCTTTTAATTCATGGCTGAGGAGTGGAAAACTCAAAATACCCTGCTCATGCGAGCCAAAGACCCCAACGACCATGAGGCGTGGGATGAATTTGTAAAGTACTATCAGCCTTTTATTGAAATACTCATCTATAAAATAGCCGGAAATCATGCTCATAAGGATGATCTTCGCCAAACTGTTCTTCTTGAGTTATGGAAAAGCCTCGCTCGTTTTGAGATTGACAGTGCCCGCGCTAAATTCAGAACTTGGATGTCTCGAGTGCTTCGTAATACCGTACTTGATTACCTCAAGAGAGAGCGACGCCAACCCCGTGCAACTGAAATTTTTCCCGATGAACATTCAACAGAATCAGAACTCGACGAGCTCATACAACGTGAATGGGAAATTCACCTTTCACGTATTGCTCTCAAAAATGTCAGCAAACGCTTTACGGGAACAGCAATACAAGTCTTTGAAAAATCCCTTGAAGGAACGCCTTTAGATGAGATCTGTTCGGAATACGACTTAACCCCGGGGTCGGTATACACTCTTCGTAATCGCGTGAAAAAATATGTCATGCTTGAAATCACTCGACTTCAAGAACGCTTGGAGGCCTAAGTGTCTAGTCAGTATTTCGTTCAGTTCGGTTGAGAGAGTCTCAGCTGATACATCAGTAGTGGAGAGATTAATGGCGATGACGCGAAACCCCAACGTAAAGGTAAGGGATAGGGTTGCCTTAGTGAAGGTGAGCTCCTTAGAAGCTGCCTTCTTGGAGATATGTTCTGAAAGTCTAAAATATTCAGCCACTT
>JADGBV010000554.1 GCA_015231345.1 Planctomycetota bacterium | reverse complement strand
AAAGCAAAACACAAAGCCTTAGATTATGGGGGGAAGGACTCTCTGTTCTTTCCATCAAAGCCAAATATCTCAAATCTAGAGGGGGGCAGCCAAAGCAGCAAGTCAGCTTACTCAAAACTTTACCCTTCCAAAAACTAAGCCTGAATTCCAGGGATTTTTATGATCTATCCCAACTTTCAGGTTTATCTTTGGAAAGCCTGAATTTATGGGGGACAGTCGTAACGGATTTTTCCTACCTTAAAAAGAATCGCCTTTGCCTCGAACTCACGGTCGATCGTGCTCTGAAAACTGAAATGCCCGATCTGCCGGGAGTTTCAGTTATCTATAAATAGAGGTCTAGTCCTCCCCTTTCGAGTCTTTTAGTGGGTTGATAAAAACGGGCTTTTCTGAGCCCGGGGCCAGCAAGGCTCCCATAGCCAAAACCTTCTCAAGAGTCATTTCTTCAGGCCATACTGTCTTTTCATCAAAAAGAGCTCCTTTAAGAGATGCTGCCTCTAAACCCACACAACCGTCAAAACGAACGCCTCGTAAGTTGGCGCCATCGAAATTAACTCGCGCCAAAACACTATATTCGAAGTCAGTTTTGAATAAATGAGCCTGAGTGAATACCGCCCCCTTAAGATAAGCGCCCCGCATACTGACTTCGTTCAAGTTTGCCCGGGAAAAATTGGCCTTAAGAAAATTTATCTCATCAAGATTGCAACTATGTAAATCGGCCTCAGTCAGGTCAATATTTTTAAGATCGATACGCTCCATACTGTCATGGTGTTCTCTTGCCCGAGAACTCCGGTACTTACGTTCGCGGTGAATGTATTCCTTAACAGCTTCATCGCGAATGCGAGACCGCTTCCCTTCATAGTTATCATGGTACATAGTGGAAATCAAAAAATGGCGGCGCTTGAGAAATTCATCCGAAGGACCGTCTTCACTATTTCTAAAAAAGTGAATCCCAACCCCAAGGGCCAATAACCCCATAAGAAAAGTAAACGCGAATAAAGCCAGCTGGCGAGTGGTGAATTTTCGATTTTTTCCGGCCTGATAATGATAACGGCTAATACCCAAATAAGAAGCCAGACGCGGCAGCTCGTCTTCTTCCACTCCCAGAAGGGCCGGGCCCCCATCTTCTTTGTCGTTGACCTGAGAGTCCAAAACAGCCAATGGAGATAGGGAAACCTTCTCATTGATATGGGTTAGTTCACTTTGCAGAATCAAAGCATCTCTCATGGGTAATACCAAAAATGAGGCACTAACAGACTGCGCTGCCCTGTACTTTTCTAGCAAAGCAACGGGAGCCACTTCGGCGGAACAATAGGTTTTCACCCTTGCCTCAAAAAAAGGTGGAGCGCCCTGAGGGTAGGCTATGGCTCCTGATAAAAGGACCAAGGGTAATTGACTACGGTCTTCTTCGCAGCGGTAAGCACTATTCACAGCCAAGGCTAAAGCCAGCTGCATAGAGGTCCCTTGCCCCATAACCTGACGTCCTTTATGGTCGATTATCCCTCGCCCTTCACCCTTCTGGTGCAAGTAGCCCACGCAACCTCCCCCTATGACTGGATTCAATATAGTAGAGCCCTTATCATCAGCAGGCAGACGGTAGCGTTGCCCTTCATAAGTCACTTCACGAAAACCAGGTAGTGAACCCGGCCCTAGCTCTACCACAGCATGGCAAAAGTCCGAGGTGGGCCTGGCGTAGGGAAAGCCTAATCGGAACCTAGTCCAAGTTGCTCCTTCTTGCCTCAAGGAGTTGTCTCCACCAGACTAATGCTCGTATACCCCGCTATCTTATGTAAGTCGATATATTCAGGAAAAGTGGAAAGGCTTACCTCATAAAGCAACTTTCCTTGATCCGAAAGAAAACTTAAAATAAAAGTGCGCGGGGTCTCACTCACGACTTTGATACTTTGCTCGCCCCCTAGAGCTTCACCCACAGATAAGTAAAACCCTGCCCCCAGCCCCGCAGAGCGTAGGGCATGCTCGGGAATATCCCGAAGTTCACCGGGGGACCCTGCCGCAAAGCCCATATCTGCCGGGGTTAAATAACCGAACTCAGGGTCGGCTTCGCTTATAGGTCCTGCCCCTAGACCATGATGAGTATTATTCTTAGGTGCCTGCCTTTTATGCGACACTTCATTTGAAGAGGCAGATGCAGGTAGAGCTGCAGAGGAGGATGAGGGGGGTGGAGTGGACAAAGACGGAGAGGGGGCTCCGGAGGAAGACCTTGCCATACTCTCAACCTGACTCCGACTTTCACGGTACTTTTTCGCCAAAAAACGGGCGCAGCTCAGACAAGATT
>JADGBV010000553.1 GCA_015231345.1 Planctomycetota bacterium | reverse complement strand
CAACAAGGGAGTTAGTTTGCAAATGCCACCAACGGAAAATCATTCAGATGGCTCCCTATGGTGGGAAGACCTTGAAAAAAGAAGAATGCAAGGGGTTTTTGTGTTGGGGCCAATGGATCAGAAGCGCCTTGGTCAGTTAAGTTCCTTATGCCCTGTTGTTCACTTAGACCCACAGTCCGATATTTCTGAAGTTTCTTCTGTTCGTATCGATAATGTCCGCGGTGGTGCTCTTGCCGCTGAGCATCTTCTTGCTCATGGACACAGAAAAATGGCGGTGCTTCTTGGCGATCAGCCTTGTGCTACTGAGCGTCTCAATGGTTTTAAGGCTGCCTGTGCGCAGACTCCTGATGCGCATATTGTCGAATTGGCAGGTGATTTTAGTTCGCAGTCGGGGAGTGCGGCTGCTGGTCTTCTGCTGGGTTCTCATAAAGACCGCACGGCTCTTTTTTGTTGTAACGATGAGATGGCCGCGGGCGTGATTCAAGTTTTAACCAAGGAAGGTAAGCGTGTCCCTGAAGATATTTCTATTATGGGCTTCGATAATTCGGCTATAGCCGAACTTGTCGCTCCTCCCTTGAGCAGTGTGGGCGTTTCTACAGAAAGTATCGCTCAGGCTGCGGTGTATAACCTTTTTCAGCAAATTGAATCTAATACGCCTTATGTCGCTCACTCCTCCATTATCCCCTTTTTGGTGGAGAGAGTTTCAGTTTCAACTCTCGCCTAGTATTTTGAGTTAATTCTAAAAAAAATCTCTTGAAAAATTCTGGCATAAAAATATACTAGTATATATTCTGTTGTGTATTTTTAGGGGAATGATATGATTAGCGAAATTTACCCAATCATCAAAAGGGTCAGACTTATGGCACTCGTATATGTTGCCGTCATATTGATGGCAGGTCATATTGGCTTGGCAGAGCCCGGAAGAAAGGCTGATATCAAACAGGGTCGGCAGTTAGATGTTCGAAAGCTAGTCGTGGAAATCTCTAGGAGTGAATATGCTCAAAAACTCCATGGTTTTTGGCTTGCTCAGTCCATAGGAAATTGGACGGGCTTGATCACTGAAATGGATAAAGTAGGTAAGTCTCATGACGTCGACACAGGACCCTTTTATACGAGGGAGGATTGGGGCCGTGAAGATCAACCCGCCATCTGGGATAAGGAGAAGCCAGATCGGAAGATTGATTTTGTGTTGAAGGAGAAGGGCGAGGTCTGGGGGTCTGATGATGATACTGATATTGAATATATGTATCAGCATCTTTTGCATTCACATAAGACTTCCCTTTTGACTCCCGAGCAGATACGGGAGGGTTGGCTTAAGCATATTAGAAAAGATGAGGAAAATTACCTTTGGGTCTCTAATGAAAAAGCATTTCATCTCATGCATGAAGGGCTTTTGCCTCCCCAAACTGGAAGTCCTGATCGAAACCCATACGTGGATATGATTGATGCTCAGCTTAGCACTGAAATTTTCGGGTTCTTCGCTCCTTCAAGACCAAGTGAAGCCATTCTTATGGCGCATCTGCCTATTAGAACAGTTGCTCGCAAAAATGCCGCATGGATTTCAGAGTTCTATGTGCGCATGTACTCCCTTGCTTCCCACCCTCGTTATAAACGATTAGGAAGACGGCAGAGCTTAGTGGCCATGGCTAAGAAGTCTCGAGCCTACTTGCCTAAGGATTCCTATGCCGCTAAAATGTTTGATTATGTCCTTCATTTGCACTCCCGTGATCTACCTTGGGAGCTCACTCGAGACCTGGTTAATAAGCGTTACCAAGTTGAGCATAAGGATGACTATGACCACTCAGATAAATATGCCAATGGGGGCTTTGCAGCCGGAATCAACTTTGCTGCCAGTATTATTAGTTTATTATACGGCGAGGGTGACTTAAAAGAAACCATTAAAATAGGATCCCTTATGGGTTGGGATTCAGATAACCCCACGGCCACATGGGCCGGTTTGATTGGATTTATGATTGGTAAAGAAGGTGTAGAAATAGCTTTCGGAAAGAACATCTCAAATCGCTTCAATATTCATCGCACACGAAGGAATTTCCCTGTAAAAGATGGCATTGATACATTCGAGCATATGGCTGAAGTTGGCGTTCAGGTCGTAGACCGAGTAGTGGTTGAACTGCTTGGAGGAACTATTGACGTCAAGAGAGATTGTTGGTTGATTCCTCTAAAGAAGAATTATTTGAGTAAGGTGCATAGGTAGAATGGTTACCTTCAAGATTCTTCATTAATTCATGGGAAATGAATTAACTGAAATGATTCTGTGCTAAGCTTTTCATGGTTGAATT
>JADGBV010000552.1 GCA_015231345.1 Planctomycetota bacterium | reverse complement strand
AATTTGGCATCAACGGACTTGGAAAAGAAAAAGGGTCAAGGGGGCCATCCAAAATAACAACCGGTGTGCTGGCAAGAATCATTGAATATAAAGATTCAGGTTGGGATAATTATAGTATAGGTATGCACCTAGGTGTTACAGAGGGCGCGGTGCGAGCGGCTTTAAATAGAAATGATTATTCGCCTAAAGCCAAGTCTTTACCTAAAAAAGACCGATCTCTAGACCAAGTGCTAGCAAATGATGTATGTGAGGATGTATGTGCAGAAGGATCACAAAATGAAGTTTCTTTAGACTTGACGGTTAGCAATCAGTCTGTGTCAGAGAATGTAAGCACTCCTTGTGTTGAAGAGGCTATAGAGCCACGCCTACTGGATAGAGCATATGCTCGATTTGGATTACTCGTGGAAGCTGAGCTCAAGTTCGAATCAGGCAATAACCTGCGCTACCTAGGATCGCTGCTTGCATTTGCTATGTTATCTCATATGAAGATATTAGATATTGCTTACAGTGTTTATGGGAAAATCAATCATGGTTTTTACGGTTTAGACTCAATAATACGAACGCTATTTTTGATGAGTATACTTAGGATTAGGAATGCTGAACAACTAAAGAAAGTGGCTCCTCAAGCAATGGGGAGGGTGCTAGGATTAGATCGGGCACCCGAAATGAAAACATTAAGGAGGAAGATAAAGGAAATTTCTAAAAAAGGAGACTCGCATACGTTTATGAAAGAAACAGCTCGTGTTCACGCAGAGATGAATGAAGATACAATGGGGTTCTTATACATTGATGGTCATGTTCGTCCATACAATGGTAAATACAGTATTCAAAAGGCGCATGTTACAACGAGAAACCTTTGTATGCCAGCAACAACCGATTATTGGGTGAATGATGCTGTTGGCGATCCAGTGTTTTATGTAACGTCTCCATCGAACGAAGCAATGACTGCAATAATGCCTTCTATAATGGGCGAAATTACTGATGTTGTTCCAAATAAGAAAGTTACAATAGTGTTTGATAGAGGAGGATGGTCAGATAAATTGTTTAAGAAAATTATAGATCATGAACAATTTGAGTTACTTACCTATTATAAAGGTAATGGCGATGATTTGAGTTTAGACCTGTTTGACGAGTACGAGTTCGAAAAAAATGGTGTAAGCAAGAAGCTTAAATTGGCAGAGAGTGTGATAGACCTTAAAGATTCTGGGGAGTTGCGACTTGTTGCATGTCTTCGCGATGATAATCGTCAGACACATATTTTGACATCACGTAGGGATTTGAGTATTGTAGAGATCGCCAAGCGTATGTTTTTAAGATGGAATCAAGAGAATTTTTTCAAGTACATGAAAGATCAATTTGATTTGGATTCTATTATTACATATGATGTATTGGATGATGATATGCAGCGGCTCGTTCCAAATCCCGGTAAAAAGGAAGTTAGTTCTCTAATGTCTAAGTTCAATTCATTATTAAAAAAGAGCTTGGTCTGTTATGGCGAATTGAAACTGCTACAAAAGGACTCTGGAGATGCTGATCAAAAATTGGAAAATGAAATCAGTGAAGTGGAAAGCATAATTACTGAAACGAGAATTAAGATGGAGGGTATTTCAGACTTGCTATCTAGTACTCCGAGCGTAGTTCCACTCGAAGAAAGGAGTCCTGATATGAAAATATTGGATAGTAAGAAAAAGAATTTTGTCGACACGATTAAGATGGCTGCTTATAGATCTGAGAGCATTTTGTTTAGTAATTTAAATCCAATATATAAGAATTCAGAAAAGGAAGGTCGCTCATTCTTGCAGTCGGTATTTAAGCTTGCTGGGGATATGGAAGTTGCCGGTAAAACTATAACAATAAGGCTCGAATCAATGGACAAGCCTCACCGAACTAAAGCCCTTTCATGTTTGTGCGAAAAGGTGAACTCTTTGGGATTTAAGTACCCAGGAACTGATTTTGAGCTAAAATTTCACACTAGAGAGGTGAAAAATGAAACTTTTTAGAAGGGCCTATGTCAGGAGCTCTGATTGTATGCCAATGAGATATAAAATCAACAAGATATCTTTCATTGGTGTAAAATCCACGAAGTTTGACCGGCAAATCCACCGAGTTTGACCGGCAAGATTCAATGGGTTTTAATTTTAAAATCCACGAAGTTTGACCGGCAAATCCATTTAAGTTTGACCGATTGTTCAAGATTCGGAAGTCGGAACAAATCGAGGGCTAAATACTTTTATGACAGCTATGAATTCTATAGAAAATCATAAGGATACGATATTGAACTTTTTTATAAACAGAACAAC
>JADGBV010000551.1 GCA_015231345.1 Planctomycetota bacterium | reverse complement strand
TAAGTTCGATATGTTTTTTTTGTTTCCCAGCAGGTGTTTGATAGCATAGACTCACTTTGCCTTTCCCAATATCGATGTAAGATATTTTAATGGCAACGGGAAGGGGAGTGCTTCCAGCCCAGCGATCATCAACAGCAAAGCCGATTTTCTTTCCTTGGCGAGCAACATAATCATAGGCTCTATTCTCCGGAACAAACTTCATTTTTCTGGGATCATTGATTTGCATCATTTTTTTTGCGGCTTTTGTCTCAAAACCTTTAGTGTCCCTTTGATATAACCACCGTTCAAAATTTTTCACCGTTTTACCCGCTTCAGCCAGTTTTCTGGGTATTTTATGATTGAAAGCTTTGCCGTAGTAAGCATCATTGAGATAACTCTCTCTTAAGGCGCACCAGATATCCGGTGAGTTTTCCACGCTTCTTCCAAGGCTTTGGCCTACCCATATCAATTGCTCTGGCATGATAGAGAATGAATTAATCAATAGATAGTTGCAACGCATCTGTAGGACTCTTAGATTGGCCGTGAAATAGCGGTATGTGTAACTTTCAGTCGTACGTCCAAAACGAAACTTTCTTTTTTCCGTAGCCCATAGCTCTTCATATTCTTCATTTTCTTCACCGTGAAATCGTGAGGGGTCGAGTAAGGGTACGTTATCATTTACCCACAGATAGCCATTCTTGTCAAGATTTTGTCCTATTTGACCATGTGGTATGTGGTAGAGATACATTTCTACAAATCCACGCCTGAAACCAAAATTTTTGCTAAAACCATATTCTGAATGCCCCCCCATAAAGACTTTATTCTCCATTCCTTTGAAGGCCTCTGCCCAAACATCGATACGCTCCCTTACATGTTTAAAGGTGTCGGGGTTCTTGCCATGGGGGCCCATGCCTTCATCTCCATAAGATGGAGAGGCATAGCCTACGTAGGCCCCTTTCACACAATCCATTTTGGGGATACCACTTTTGCCAAATGCTTCTACAAGAAGCATGTATTTTTTATGGAACTGTGGGTGAGAGATTTCGTAATTCGACATTTTGGAGTTTTCCTTATGTTCTTTACGGATAGGAATATTGTATTCATTAATCCAGTCAGGAGCAAAAATTGTTGCTGAACTGAGAATGCGTACAATAACGGCAACGTTCTTCTTCTTTAATTGTTGGATAAAGGATTTGACTTTGCCAAATTGATACTCACCCTCTTTAGGTTCTAAATCTCTCCATTTTAGCCATATGCTAAATGCTTGAGTGATGGGTAAGTGAGTTGCTGGTTCAAACTTTTTCTCTAAACTATAGGGTAATCCATGGGCTCGGTGAGTCGTGATTAATGCATTTTTTAAGGGCTTGACCGTAGATGGCAAAGACCAATCCCAGCCAACAATCACATGATCTTCTGGAATCCAAAACTGTGGCTTCATATCCTTGAAGTTTACTTTGTGGTAGTCTGGCCAGTAAGGATATCGTTGGGATGAGCTTATAGGCTTGTCTATGATATTGTAATCAATTTTTCTGTTGACCTGTGAATACTTAGCTCCTTTGGTACTGAGATTTTTATGCTGTATGTCTTCATTATTGCAACCACTAAGCAGTATTAATGAACAAACGATATATACAAATATTATTCTTGTGTGGTGCGTATTAATCATAATACTCGTCTATTTTTAGTGGTAATGGGCCTACTGAGCTCATTGTGAGACTCAGTAGACAGGCTAGTTTTTAATGAGGGATTTTGGCTTATTTCTCGTGGGCCATAGCTGTCTTATCCTTCTTCTTTTTAAGAGGGAAATTGAAGTTGGCTACGGGTGATTCTGTTCTAGCACCTTGAATGAGGGCTTCCATGATGGATACAATTTTAGGAAATTTTTGCGAGATATCATTGCTTTCTGAAGGATCCTTGGCTAAGTTATATAGCTCTAAGGGCGATTTTGCATTAAGGGCAACATTATATCGGACAGCTTTCCAGTTTTCAAGACGAAGCGCTACACGCCCTTTCTTTTCATGGAATTCCCAGTAAAGGTAATCGTGTTGTTTTTGTCCGTTTTCACCCAAAAGTGTCGGGAGAAAGGATATGCCGTCAATGTTGTCTGGTTTCTTGTGTCCGACAATATCGGCAATTGTAGGTAGAACATCCCAAAATGCGGATAAATGATTCGTTGTTGATTCGGCGGGTATCTTTTCAGGCCACCAAGCAATCATGGGTACATGAATTCCTCCTTCGTATAGGTCACGCTTGGTTCCGCGTTGAGATCCGCTAGAATTGAAATATTCTGGATTATGGCCACCCTCTGTGTGTGGGCCATTATCGGAAGTG
>JADGBV010000550.1 GCA_015231345.1 Planctomycetota bacterium | reverse complement strand
ACTCGCAAAGTGAGTATTGACGAAGAGGGAATTCACTATTCCAGTCTTTTTGCCAAAAAGACGATAGCGCTAGATGAGATAGACGAAACGTCATTTACTGAAAGCGATGATGAGGCTGATTCCTTTGAAGTTGTTGGAGCTAATGGGGTGAGTATTAATGTTAGCTCATGGTTGAATGACTTTAGTGGATTTAAGCATCTTGTCGGGACGATTGCTGCAGAGCAAGCGGGGTAATGATGTGGAGATCACTGAGGCGATAAAGAATAGAGTCTCGGCAACTGGAGTTTCGATATAATGCAATAAGTAGATGGAGAAAGTCAATGCAGGACATCATAGCTAAAGAGCTTAAGCAAAAGGAACGGCTCAACAAGCTTTTTAGAGGGTTCGTGGAATAGTAATATGATAACTCTTTCCTCCTGTGCCAGAATTTAGAAAAGACCAGCAGAATGCTTTTTTGGCCTATTTAGCTCGCATGGTAGAGCATAACAAGAAACATTTCTCGTTATTAGATAATACTCCTGACTTGCTGCTAAGAGATGTGGTGTGTTCTTCCCCGGCTGAGGGACTAACAGCATTAGGGGATATTTTCGGGCTTGACACAAATTTTATCGATCTTATTAGAAGAGAAAAAGCATACGATCAGTCTATGAAGAACTGGAAATCGTATTTGCAGTGGCAAAAAAGTAGAAATGAAAAACGGTACCTGATGGAAGAGAAAGCTGGATACGACACAAAGAATATTCAGCACTGCGTTCGTCTGCTCTATCAGGCAAAGGAGATACTAGAAGTGGGTGCTTTTACTGTCAATAGGGATGGTATTGATGGAGATCTACTTAGAGATATCAAGAATGGCAGATACACTTATGATGATATCATGGAGCTGACTAATGATCTTAGAAAAAAGATTACAGAAGCTGCTCAGAAGTCCTCATTGCCAGAAAATCCAGATGAAGACAGTCTGAAAGGTGTCTATGAAGATGTGTTAAGGAAACTATCATTTATTTAGCCTTTAATTGTATTTTCCGTATTGTAGGTTTATCATGCTAACCCTTTAGCACTCCCAAAGGTCGAAGTTTAACTTTCGGCTCAATGAGATCAAGCTCAGCTTCTATCACCTCATCGATGTTTTTGTACGCAAGAGGCGCTTCACTTAAATCGAATTGCCCCGCATTTTTCTTACGGTACTTGTTCGTTTTCCATGAGTCATGAACTATTCCTTCCATAGCCTGGGTGCACTCTTCAAGATTTAGTTTTCTACAAGCTTGCATTCTCCCCATTTTTCGACCAGCTCCATGTGAGCATGACATGAGTGAGTCCTGGTGACCTTTGCCCTGGACGATATACGATGAGGTTCCCATACTTCCTGGGATAATCCCCCATTCACCCTCTTTGGCTGAGGTTGCTCCTTTTCGGTGTACCCAAAGCTTTTCTCCAAAATGCTCTTCAAGAGCAGCGTAATTATGGTGGATATTGATCTCATCCAGGATTTGAGTCGAGGGGCAGTGTTTGATAAGCACTTCTTTGAAGTGCTCCATCATAACACGTCGGTTTTCGAGGGCGTAAGAGAGGGCAAAGTTCATAGCGCGGATGTAGCCTTTTCCATCTTCTGATTGGGCCGGTAGGAAGGCGAGGTCTTCATGGGGAAGGGTGATTCCTTCTGATCGGTTCAGTTCTTGAGCGCGGGCGTGGTAATGCTGAGCAATGCGGTGCCCAAGATTTCTGGAACCGGAATGTATCATAAGCCATACGTAGCCCTCTTCGCTAGCTTGGAGTTCGATGAAATGGTTGCCTCCGCCGAGTGTTCCCAGGTTCTTTTTGTCATGAGTTTGTTTGTTTTCCGGCGCCCAAGGTGGGGGTTGAGTTTTAAAGGAATCATAGAATTTTTTGAAGCCCTCCCAAGGTTGAGGGGTGTTGTGTGATCGTCCTTCTTTCATGGGAATACGCTTTTTAATATCGTCGAGGATTGAGCGTATTGCCTGTGGCCCTCCAAGAGACTTTTCGTCGAGCTGAGTTTTGACGGCAACCATACCACAGCCGATATCGACACCGACGGCATTAGGGATGAGTGCGTCTCGGCAAGCGATGACTCCGCCTATGGGCATTCCATAGCCAACGTGAGCATCGGGCATGAGTGCGACATGGTGAGCTGTAACAGGGTGAGCCGCAAGATTCTTTGCTTGATTTAAAGCCTCATCTTCGAGATTCTCACACCATGAGAGTATCGGGAGGTTTTTTTGGGCCTTGTCCGTAACTTCGGCAGCAAGTTAAGCTGCGCCTTTCAGGCGTGAAGAAATTCTTGGCCTTCCGGGC
>JADGBV010000054.1 GCA_015231345.1 Planctomycetota bacterium | reverse complement strand
ATGCCACTAGGAATATCTATGACTATTTAAAATCGACGACTCTTAGGGATTTTGAGAAAGAGCCTGTTATTCTGAAGGACGACAGCGAGTAATATTCCGGTCTGCTAAATCGTTAGAATTCTCATTTTAAGCAAATCTGACACGCCCTCTTAGTCAGGTAATTAGATGCAATTCTTCATCCAAGGATTGGCGCTAAATTTCGATTCAAGTCAGCATTATCGAGAACCTAGCTCACATCATGATTAATTTGTCTCTTTCGTATAAATAGAGCAGCAATTGTTTTTCACTATCGGGAATTCCCGAAGACAGCAAGGAAGAAAACTCTCCTTTGCTTTTATCTTTATAATGAATATAACACCTGGTATCACCAGTAAAAAGGTGGCCCAAAGCTGCTAAAATCCCGCCTTCATAGCCGTCGTAATATTTAGGATCAAAAATCTGCGGAACATGTTCCAAGCCCATTATAAATCTTACGCGCCCAGCAGTGACTGAAGAAACAAACTCCCTCACCCTGAAATAACGATAAAAACGACTCACCATAACAGAATAGCCTCTGGCGGCGAATAGGTCAATACGCTCAAGAATCTCTTCAATATCCAGGCTATCTTCTTCTTCCTTAGAGCCAGGAGCTAAATTCATTTCGAATAGAATTTTAGATTTTCCGGCTTCCCCGCCTTCACGCCCCAAAAAATGCTTCTCAGATTCAGTTGCCAAGGAAAAATGCTTATCTCTAGGGGGAGAAAAAGTACCACGCATTATCAGGAGGTCTTTTTTGTATAAAGCTTCCGATGCTAATTCCGGTTCACCCTGAGGGGAGAACATGGCCATTTCTGTGTGGCCAATTTTTAGCAAGTAAAGTAACAATAGACGACTATCGACGTCTTTAAACTTAGGGCCTGATAAGTGAATATAGTCAATCTCCAAACGCTCCCAGCCCAAATCATCCAATAATTGCGTCACCATAGCCTGAGGGTCCTGCCAGGAATTATAAATGCTATAAATGAGATTAATGCCAAAAACCCCAAGGGCATCCTGCTGTTGCTGATTGGTTATATCGTGCAAACGCACATGGAGTATAATTTCATTGCACTCTTCCTCTGGTTCAAGTTGAAATTTCATACCAACCCAACCATGGCAAGGTCGCTTTTCTCCATATCCACGGGCTGCAACCGTATTCGAGTAAGTAAAAAAGCAGGTATCTTTTCCTCGGCGCGACATCAAGCGCTCTTGAATCAAGCCATACTCACGATTGAGCATTAAAGTTAGACGGTCTTTAGATACAAAACGTTTTGATTCACCATAAATGGCATCGCTAAACTGCATGTCATAAGCAGACATGGTTTTGGCTATGGTTCCAGCAGCTCCTCCAGCTCTAAAGAAAAAACGTGCCACTTCCTGGCCTGCACCAATTTCGGCAACTGTTCCGTAAACTCTTGGGTCTAAATTGAGTGATAAAGCTTTCTGAAGGGTTGATAATTTCATATGATATCTTTAGACAATGATGCATTCAGTATAGCAGAAGAAGATGATACACCAACTCAAAAAAATGCTAATTTCATTCTCATAAACGAAGCCTATCATCATTAAGAAACTGCGATGATCTTTATTGGCAGACTTGCGGGTCATATTATGGTACTCATATTCCCTTTTCCCCGCAGAGCATCTAAAATGACTTTAATTAAAAGACTTCTTTTAGCACTAAGCTTACAGCTTGTTATTATTCCTTTTATCCACGCTCAAGAAGGACCTCCCGCATCAACAGTCAGTGTCGCAGAAATTATTTCTGAAGATATCAAAAAAAGTATTGATATCATAGGTCATGTAAAAGCCAAAAGAGAATCAAAGCTGGGTTTGGATGTCAGTGGCTTAGTCAAAAATATTCATTTCTTTCAAGGCATGTCGGTGAAAAAAAATCAAGAATTGCTCTCTCTTGATAACCATGCCATCAATTTGGAAATTAAAATACTAGAAGCAAAGATTCAGGAATTGATTTATTTGCGTGATCAAGCTCAAAGAGAAGAGGAAAGAAGCCAAAAACTCCACCAAGCCAAACACCTCAGTCGGGAAGCTTACGAAAAAGACAAATCAAAACTGACCAGTCTGGCACAACAACTCCTACAAACTCAAAGCCAGTGTGCGCTCCTGAAGTGGAAAGCTAAACAGCATATTCTCAAGGCCCCTTTTGCTGGACTTTTAAGTTCTCAAAATCATGAGCTGGGAAGCTGGTACCAGACCGGCCAGCCCGTCACCACTTTGCTCGATTTAAGCTCTGTCTATGTTGAAGTTGAAATGCCAGAGATTTATTTATCTCGCCTTGATAGAAGCGCCACACTCACAGTTTCTAGTGACGCGTGGCCGAATCTTAAACAGCAAGCGAAGCTCGAAGCTATTCTCCCAGGCAAAGGAGATGGCAGTCGCTCCGTGCTTTTAAGGTATATTTGCCCTAATCCAGAACAAAAGCTACTCCCTCACTTAAGCCTTAAATTAAAACTCCCATTAAAGACCATTAAAAACGCACTCTTAGTGCCTAAAGATTCTATCGTAAGTCAAGGCCCTCTAAAAATCATCTTTGTCGTCAAAGACAATAGAGCTAAACAAGTGATCGTCAATATACTTGATTACCACAAAGAATATGCGCGCATAAAAGCTGAAGTGGCAGCCAAAGATAAAATCGTCATTCGAGGAAATGAATTTCTCTTTGACGGCGCCCCTCTCAATATTGTGACTCTGCCTTCTGAGAAGGGAAACTAGAGCATGGACTTCATTCAATTTTCCATTAAGTCACCTGCTAAAGTCGCCGTTGGTGTGCTCTTTATCATTCTCTTTGGGCTCATAGAATTTTTTCGCATCCCCATTCAGCTTACGCCTGATATGGATAAACCAAATATTACAGTCAGTACAATTTGGCCAGGTGCAAGCCCCACAGAAATTGAGAAAGAAATTGTCGACCGCCAAGAAGAAGAATTAAAAACATTGGAAGGGCTCATGCGTATGAGCAGCCTATCCCAGCGCAACATCGGCACCGTCAACCTCAAGTTCCCCGTGGGTACAGACCTAAGCACGGCAATTGTCCGCGTCTCCAATAAACTAGACCAAGTCAAAGGTTATCCCGAATTAGCCGACCGACCTATTATTACAACGGTAGATCAAAGAGCTGGCGCCGTAGCTTGGTTTACTCTAAAGCCTCTGCCTGGTAATAACCGCCCCATCTATACGTATCGCCATACTTGTGAAGACATCATTAAGCCTGCCTTTGAAAGGGTCAAAGGTGTAGGTAGCTCCAATATTTACGGAGGTCGAGAGAAACAGCTCGTCATCACTTTCGACCCACATACCCTAGCTTCGCAAAATATCTCCATTCAGGACTTTATCGCTGCACTAAAAAGTACTAACCGAAATATCAGTGCTGGAGACCTAAAAGAAGGCAAAAGACGCTACCTCATTCGTACCCTTGGCGAGTTCACTAAAGCCGAAGATGTGGAAAATATTGTCATTGCACAGCAAGACAACCACACCATTTTACTCAAAGATATCGCTCAAGTCCAGTTTGATTACGATGAACCCGATGTCACTGTGCGTCACTTTGGCAGCCCCTCCATTGCCATGAACTGCCTGCGCTCTTCAGGCTCCAATGTCTTGGAAGTCATGAAAGGGCTACAAGTCGCAATGGACAAGCTCAATAAAGAAGTCTTAGCCGATATGGGCCTATACCTCACACAAGTGTATGACGAAACAGGCTACATTCACTATGCCCTTGATCTTGTGCAAAACAACATCTGGGTTGGAGGCAGCTTAGCCATATTCATTCTACTGCTCTTTTTAAGATCATTTTCCAGTGTCTTAGTTGTGGCTATTGCCATACCCATCAGTATTGTTGGTACATTCCTTATTATGTCTTTAATGGGTAGGAACATTAATCTTATCAGCTTAGCTGGCATTAGCTTTGCCGTCGGTATGGTTGTGGACAACTCCATTGTGGTCTTGGAAAATATCTATCGCCATCGGCAGATGGGAGAAAACAGCACAGAGGCATCCCTTAATGGCGCAAGGGAAGTATGGGGAGCCGTACTTGCCAGCACACTCACCACCATGGCTGTATTCCTACCTGTTCTCTTTATGAAAGAAGAAATTGGTCAGCTTTATCGTGACATCGCACTTGCCGTAAGTGCTTCTGTATTCATCAGCCTTGTTATTTCAGTCACAGCCATACCTGCCATGACTTCGCGCTGGATGAGTACGCGAAAAGAAAAGCAAGACAAAAGGACATTTATCGATAGTTTTGCCAAAGCGATTTCTAGATTAATTCATTTCCTATTGGGTAGCTTCCTATCACGCATCATCGTAATCATGCTATTATTAGGTGGCTCCTTATTTTTATCATACCAACTTATGCCCGCACCAGACTACCTTCCCAAAGGGAACCGAAATCTTGTTATCGGTATGCTTTTCCCTCCTCCGGGGAATAATTTAGAAGAATTAACTCGCATGGGACAAATTATCGAAACCGAAATGACACCCCACTTCGAGTATATAGGTAACGATAAACAGGAATCTCCCAAAGAACCCGTGATTAAAAACTTTTTCTTTGTCACATCGGGTCAAGAAGTTTTTATGGGAGCCATTGCCCGTAATGGCGAACGAGCAGTAGAGCTCCTTCCCTTTATGAAAGCAGCCGCCTCAAAAGTCCCAGGAATGTTCCCCTTTGTCACTCAAGTGGGTCTTTTTCAAAGTGATGGCACCCAAGGTCGCTCCATCAAATTGGAACTTACTGGGCCACGCCTTGAAGAACTCCTCGCTAAATCTTATCGCATTTTCGGTATGCTGCAGCAACTCTTTCCTGAAGGGCAAACGAAATTTCCCGATTTAAATTTAGGGCACCCAGAAGTCACCATTCACCCCAATAGAGACTTGCTTTCACGCACAGGACTAAGCACACATGAACTTGGAGTGGCTGTTGATGTTATGATGGACGGCCGAAAAGTTTCTGAAGTCAAAATGGCCGGACGTGAAATCGACTTAATCTTAAAAGGCGAAGAAGCCTATAGCCAGAAAGCTCAGCAATTATCCAAATTCCCCCTTATCGGGCGTGGTGCTGGACTCTTTAATCTTGAAAGCGTGGCTGATGTTATTATTGGCACAGGCCCAGATAAAATTCCCCATGTGGAACAAAACCGAGTGGTGACCATCGAAATGGAACCCCCAGCCAATATTGCTCTCGATGAAGCCATGGAAATGATTGATCAAAATCTCGTCAAAGTCCTGCAAAAGGAGAATGTCTTAAATGAAAACTACCGACTTTTGCTCAGTGGTTCTGCACAAGACCTCACCTTGGCAAAAGAGTCACTTAAATGGAAAATCGTTCTGGCTCTTGCCATCACTTTTTTACTTATGGCCGGACTTTTTGAAAACTTCGCTTACCCACTGGTGATTATGGTCTCCGTTCCTTTAGCTGCTGTCGGTGGTTTTGCCGGTATTCGTATCGTGCAAATCTTTGTCCCTGGTCAAAATATGGACACCCTAACCATGCTAGGCTTTGTTATATTAACAGGAACAGTTGTGAATAACGCCATCCTCATTGTACACCAAGCCCTCAACCATATGAAAGAAGATGGTCAAGGAGCTCGAGAGTCAATCGTCGAATCCGTTCGTTCTCGTGTAAGGCCTATCTTTATGAGTACTCTTACCAGTATTTTTGGCATGCTGCCACTGGTGCTTTTTCCAGGGCCAGGCTCAGAACTTTACCGGGGGCTGGGCAGTGTAGTTGTCGGCGGATTATTGATATCCACCATCTTCACTATTTTCCTTATTCCTTGCCTTTTTAGTTTGGTTCTAGACCTACAAATCTCACTTAGAAGCATGTTTAAAAGAGAGGTTGCCTAATGAGAATACATACTCTAAGCCTGATTCTTTTGATCACTTGGCTGCCCCTTTGCAGTCAAGAAATGCTGGAACTTTCTTTAAAGAAGAAAGTCGACCCAGAAAAGGCGGAATATCAAGAAAGCAGTGAAGAATCAGCAAACAACAAAGTTCACCTCAGCATAGAGCAGTGCCTGAATCAACTTCTAGACAACAGTCTGATGATTAAAGCCAATAAACTCAGCCCAAAAATCAAAGAACAAGATGCGAAGTCGAGCTTAAATAAATTTAAATCCGTCGGTTCTATCTCCGCAATTCACGAAGAGACGAACCTCCCGTCTGATTTCATTTTTGATGGCACGACTAAGGTCAAAAGAAAGAATAGCACCCTAGCCTTCCAAATAGATAAAACTTGGGAAAGCGGCACAGAAACATCTCTGAGTTGGGGCAGAAATCGCAATGAAAGCAATACGACATTCAATAAAATCAACCCCGCTTATGGCGATGAATTTGCTCTAGAAATCAGCCATCCACTTTTTCAAGGTTCTGGAAAACGTATTCAAAGAGCAGATTACGAACAAGCCAAAAACCTTCAAGCCATGGCTGATCTTGACTATCTTATGGATATGGAAGCTAGGCTACTTCAGGTCTATTATGACTACTGGCAATTAGCATTAAGCATATGGGAGAATCGCCTGAATCAAGAAAGGCTTGAACTTGCTCAAGAGGAGAGCAGCCTTCAGCAAAGCCTTTTTGACCAGCAACGCAGCACGGAGCTCCAGCTCGACATTAGTCATCAGAAAGAAGCTTATGCTCGAAGAAATATGGAACTCAGTGAAGCCAATATAAGAAAAGCCTTGTGGACGCTTAAAAGTCAATTATTGTCCGAAGATATTCTCAATGAAGCTGAACTAGAAATCATACCCGTCTCACCCATTATGCCCTTTGAGTCTCTCCACCTAGGTTCATTAAAAGAATGTCAAAAGATAGCCATCAATCACCGCTTAGAGCTCAAGCAGAAAAGTCTTTTTATTGCCAACAGCGAAGTTAAATTACTAGTAGCGAAAGATATACAGAGACCTTCCGTTGACCTCATTGGTAGGGGAGCCTTCACGGCCTTAGAAAAAAAGTACCTTAAAGGATTTGGAAAAGTCATCGGCGCCGATTACCCAAGTTGGCAAATCGGAGTTAATGTCTCTTTCTTTTTAGACCGACAGACAAGAAAATCACAACTTCAATCAGCCATTCTTAGCCACCAACAAATTGGCTACCAAAAAGAGGCTTTGCTTATAGAAATCACAAAAGATATTGCCATCGCTCAAGAATCTTTATTGCAAATCGGCAGTCGTTTGAAAGAATTGGATAGTCGAATTCAGATTGTTTCGAAAAATCTGCAATCAGTGCAGGCCTCTCTAAAGCAAGGCCGACTCACCCCACTGGATGAACTTAAAGCCCAACTTGAGCTCAGTGAAAACCATTGGCTGCGACAACAACTTCTTGTAAGCTACCACCTCAGCCATGCGCAGTACCTCGCAAGCCAGGGAATTTTACTTAAGACTTGGCTGGGAGAGTAGAAAAGGTTGATTTTTGCACTTCATGGCTATGCTTCTTGCTCCATTTAAATATGATGCATCACTAAGCCTCCCTACTCTTCCGTCTTGAACACAAAGAAGCATATCCTCTTTATTGGCCACAATGGCGGTATGGCCGGAGCAGAATACAGCCTTCTTCGACTCATTCGTGAAATACAGAGTGAATTCCAAATCACCGTTTGCGCCCCTGCTGACGGCCCTTTCGAAAAAGCTATCACTCAACTAGGCATCCCTTTTCATCACCTCAGCCCCCTTTATCCACTACAAGCCAATCATAGTCAGTTGAGCGTGCTGCCAGCATTTGCTGATCGCTGCATAAGCAATATCTCGCAGCTGTCAAACTCTCTTGAGAAGCCTGATATCATCCATAGTAACACGACACTTGTCTGGGATGGAGCCTTTTTAGCGGCTCATTGGCAAATCCCCCATGTTTGGAATTTGCGAGAAATTTTAAAACGCTCTGCCTCTTGGAGTCCCTTGCTCAGTTATGAAAATCAGCTAGCCCTGATGAATCAACTTAGCGACTTATTCGTTTGTGTTTCAAGCAGCTTAGACGATTCTTTGGAAGGGATTGTTCCTGCATCAAAAAGACAAGTGATTCATAATGGTTTAGACAAGACGATAGAAATATCTTCTTCTACAGCCAGAGAAAAACTGCGCGAGTCTCTTAGGGGAAAGGTCAGCTTAGATGATGGCACGCGCATTATTCTCACTGTGGGCAATTTCATTCGCGATAAAGGTTATGATTTTCTGGTGGAAACCCTCAGCCATCTAGCACAGGCCAAGGAGTATTCCAAGGCTTTAAACAACACCCTTTTCCTATGGGTTGGCCGTCATCAAGAAGAGTCCCAAGCTATTCAAAAAGCCATTGAAGAGAAGCAGCTTCAGAGCCTTGTCTGTATGCCAGGGCATATAGACAATTTCGCTCAGCACATGGCTGCCTGCGATCTCTATATTCTTTCTTCTGTAAGCGAAGCTTTTCCTACGGTTGCACTTGAAGCCATTTTGGCCGATATTCCTGTTATATCGAGAGATAACGGAGGTATTCGCGATATTGCAGCCCATGGTCAAGTGCATATTTTAGATAATGATTCGCCAGAGTGTATGTCTACTGCCATTGGCGATTATCTTATGGGCAAACTTACAATCCCGCCTCTTAAAGAATACCCTTTTAGTATGAAACAAATGGCGAGTCATTATACTCAGGCTTACCATCATAGTATCAATCATTTCAGCGCACAAGAGCAGCGATCTTTTTTACTGGAATCTTTAAAGAATCTAGCCGAAGACTTGAAGCCTTCATTGAAATTGCTTATTCAAGAGAGGCAAAATAGAATCTCTGGATGGCGCTCTTACTGGCCTAGAGCTATGGCAAAATTCAAAAGAGCTTTAGCAAAAATGCGGTAGCCTCGCAGTAGCATTCCGCAAGGCAGAGAGTCCTTCATAAGCTAGAGAGCATTTCGCAAGGCAGAGAGTCCTTCATAAGCTAGAGAGCATTTCGCAAGCTTACGATTAAATCCCCAAATCAATCTTTTCTCTTTGCGCGTACCAGAGCTGAAACATAAGGATTGTCCACAACTTATAGCTGTGGTCGCCACCGGCTTGATGCTCTTGCCAGTATTTCTGGACTGATGACTGCCGAAATAAAGCTTGATCCTCCAATAAGGGTTTAGCCAGCAATTTCTCACCCATAGGCTTTAAGTGAGTTCTGAGCCACTCTCCATAGGGAATCATAAAGCCTTTCTTTTGGTTATCGGCACTATGATCCGGTATGGCATGGGCAAAAATTTCACGCATGGTCTTTTTTGGGTCTCCAGGGTGGGAACGTATTGATGAAGGCACACTGGCCATCAGTTCCACAAATTCGTGATCGAGAAAAGGCACACGCACTTCTAATGAATGAGCCATGCTCAAAATATCTTGGCTATAGAGAAATTCATCGCTAAGCTGATGTTTTAATTCAAAATCAAAGAGTTTGTCTTCAAGGTCCGTAGCCTTCGTTTCATAAAATTCATCATCAAAAAGCATATCCGTAGCTAGAGTTTGAGGGGCTAGCAGCAATTCATTCTTTTGCCAGTGCCTAAAATGACTATTCTTCTCATGGTGGCTATGGCCAAGGGGAACTCCATGCACAAGGAGGTAGCGAATCTTTTCTGGGCTCATTTTTTTAATATCATTCCACTGATAAAGACGCAATAATGACTTTATGGCTTGCAGCATTCCTAGCCGAGGCCTTAAATGCTGTATGCGGCCATAATTGCCAAACATCTCATCTCCCCCTGTGCCCGATAATGCCACTGTCACATGACGCTTCATCTCTCGGCTCAGAAAAAATAAAGGCAAGCCTCCGGCAAATGGCTCCGCGAAGTGAGCGCAAATATCAGGTATATCCTGCCATAGTTTAGCAGGGTCTAGAAGGTGGTCATGATGCTCGGTGCCTAAAATCTCAGCCGTGAGAGCGGCTTCTTTCCGTTCATCTAATCCTCCAGCAAAACCCAAGCAGAAGCTTTTCACTGGCAAGGTGCTGGACTCAACCGTACTTTTACAAATGATACTCGAATCGACTCCGCCACTTAAAAAGACCCCCAAGGGCACATCTGCCACTAACCTACGTTTCACAGAACTCGCCAAACTTTTACGAATCCGCTCGTAGAGCTCAGCTTGTGAGTCTTGGCTTTTCTCAAAGGAAAGCTGCCAGTATTTCTCAAGCTGCATCTTTCCATCTTGAATAATGGCATAGTGGGCAGCAGGAAAACGGGCAATGGAAGGGTAAAATGTATGAGGAGTATTTACACATAATGTAGAGAGATAGTTTGAAAGAGCCTGCTGATTGAGGCCCTTATCCAGGCCAGGAATCAGCAATAAAGGAGATATTTCACTTGAGAAATACAAGCTTTCACCTTGCTGGGCATAAAAAAGTGGTTTGATGCCTAGACGGTCTCTTCCTATGATCAGTTTATTTTCATGGGCATCATAAAAAGCAAAGGAAAACATGCCATTGAGCCGCTCGATAGCTTTGACGCCTTGGAGTTGTAATAAGGCAAAAAGCACTTCCGTATCAGACTTAGAGCTAAAAGGGTAATTGGCAACTTGAGCTCTTAACTCTTCGTAATTGTATATTTCGCCATTATAGACTAAATGATAGCGACCACATTTGGAATGAAAAGGCATGGAGCCCCCTTCCAGGTCAATGATTTTTAAGCGTGCTGAACCCAAAGCAACTTGAGCTGTAAGCATTTGACTTGTCGTATTGTTAGCGGAAGTGCTTATCTCAATCGCATTGTTACCCGAACTACTTTTCTCTGCAGACTCTGAATTCGAAACCCATGTATACTGCTCGTCTGGCCCCCGATGCCTTATGGCATTGGTCATGGCGGATATTTTATCTACATGAGGACTACGGAAGATAACATTAATGCCACACATAGTAAGCCTAAGCCTTTAATACTTCATTAGGCCAATGATTCCATTGGGCCCATAGTCAGCTTTATGACTAGCGGGGGAGTGATTTTCACACCAAGACACGACTTCCTCCATACTACAGGGAATGTCATAGGTGGGACTAAGCATATCGAAGGTATCAAGCAGGGCCCATTCGTAGTTCTGCTGCTTATTTAATGGCCAGGAGTATTTATAAGTACACACAGGAACCAAATGATAGGCCAAGCTTCGACCAATACCTGGTATTAAACGAATGATATCATGTACCAAAAGAAGGGGCTTAACGGCCTTTTCTAAAAAGGCAAAAAGTTTTTCATCGGGAATATTCTTGGTCACTGGCCTTAGCCAATACTTAGACCAAAAAATCGTATTCCAAGTTCTCCCATAGACATCAAAGGCGAATTCGCCACCATTCTTTTTGGGCATTTTTGCAATAAAGTCAAATGAAGCTTTTGGATCAGGAGTATGCTGTAAAACACCAAGGCAAAAAACTTTATGGAAAGAGTGTTGCCTAAAAGGCAAATGACGCAAATCTGCCCGGACAATATGCACATTTTCTTTATCGCCATTATTACGACCATTAGCAAAAACAGCTTCAGAGGCATCGACAGAGATGAGTGTCCGCCCCGTTGTAGCGGCGACTTCTGTAAAACGGCCTGCACCACAACCCACTTCCAGGGCAACTTCTTCAGGTGCATCTGGGCTCCAGCCTGTCACCTGAAAAAAACGATCTTTACTAATACTCAAGCCAGAATAGGAATCAAGTTGAGTTTTATCGAATTTATTCCACTGAAAACCAAAATTCCCCGTGTAGTTTCCTTGCTCTGTAAAATCTGGAATCCCTTCGCGAATCGGAACCACTCTCGCACACTTTTTACATTGCAGGGAATCCTTCTGGGCTGAGGTGAATTCGAGCTCAGCCCCATCATCCGGACAAATAAGATATTCTAATAAGCTTTCTTTCATATTTCATATGAAATATTAGACTTTAGCTACACTTTGCAACGAAAATTTTTGCTATGGCCTTAATATTGGAAACTCTCGTTTTATAAATATACTACATTTATGAAGTTAACAGATAAAGAAAAAGCCGTTTACGACTGGCAGATGAGCGTTCCTGGATTTGGTGAAGGAGGGCAAGAGAAGCTCAAAGACTCGTCTGTACTCGTCTCTAGGTGTGGGGGCCTAGGGTCTGTTGTATGCCTCGAACTAGCGGCAGCAGGAGTCGGCAAACTTATTTGCGCTCATGGGGGCAATGTCAAAGAGAGCGACCTCAACCGGCAATTACTTATGACCGATGACTGGCTGGGCAAACCACGCATAGAGACCATCAAAAAACGCTTACTTGATCTTAATCCACGCTTGGAAATAGTCGCTGTTGGCGAGAATATTAACGAAAAAAACGTGGAGTCTTTAGTAGAGCAAGCAGACTTGGTTGTTGATGCCGCACCTCTTTTCGAGGAGCGATTCTTAATGAACCGTGAATGTGTTAAGCAAAATAAGGTTCTAGTGGAATGCGCCATGCATGAGCTAAAAGCTCATATAACAAGCATAAAACCAGGAGACACGCCATGCCTATCGTGCATCTACCCTGTCACGCCATCGGCCTGGACAAGAAAATTCCCGGTTTTTGGAGCCGTGTCTGGAACTGTAGCATGTATGGGTGCCATGGAAAGCATAAAGATCTTATCGGGTCTTGGAGACCCTCTTTACGGGTCTATGCTAACAATGGATTTGCGCACAATGAACTTTCGCAAAATAGCGATAAAACCCAGAGCCAATTGCCCTATTTGTCAGCATATACAATCGTAGTTTATCTTCAGAAAACACTTCTGACACAATTGCACTTAATACAAAAAAAAATGCAGCATTGTTCTCTGGCAATGCTGCATTAACTCTATCAGCCTAAGCTGGCTACTTTACACAACAAGCTTTTACGCATCCTGTCGGGCAAGACTTCTTAGCTGCAGATTTAGGGCAACTTTGGATCCCAGGAGTCCCGCAGCACTTTTTCACGCAACTCTTAGGACAAGTTCCAGTAGCTTGTGATGGACACCCAGCTGCACTTGAAGGACAGCTTTTCGCAGGAGCTGAACTACATTTCTTTGCACAACCTATAGGGCAGACTTTTTTAGCACAGGACTCTCCAGCACCTTTGGGACAAGCTGCTTTCTTAGCACAGGGCGTTCCTGCACTTTTGGGGCAAGCTGCTTTCTTAGGGCAACACTTAGAACTATCACCTTTTGCACAGCATTTCCCCCCTGAACCATCACCATAGCTAGAGATACTTTGACACCCGCTCAGAGCTAAAGCTGATAAACTAATCAATAATATTATTAACAAACGCATGTTATTCTCCTTTAATTGAATATGAAATAGTTACTATAATTCATTACAGATACAAATCATCATTATCTTTTATTTGAATCTGTTTTTTTAGCTTATTCAGTGGTCCGACAAAAGCAAACCCTTTGCCATCAACAACACAAATAGCTACTTTAGCATTTCCCTGACCAGCAAAGACACCGCAGCACACTTCTTCTGTGGCCACAGACTTTGGCATATTATAAGCTTCAGGGTCAAACTGCAGAATGGAAATAGGCTCGCCTTCATAATCCCAACGGCTAAAAATAATCGCACAGTCCCCCCATCTACACGGACGTCCTCCTAAGAGTTTGAGGCCCTGACTCATCCTGGGTAAAGCCACTGCAAAAGGCACTCGGCTTGAGACATCATGAATAAAGCTCTCAGGATTATCTGAGGCAAAAACGACTTTATTATCATTAAGGTGATCGTCCATGGCCATCATGGCAATTGTTTTAAAACCAGAACTATGAGTATGCTTCTGATTGAAAACAGAGAATACTGATATGAGCAAAGTTAGAACGAAAAGAGCGGCAACAGTCAGCCAAGACCTGCGTTGCCAAAAAGGTTTTGGTTTTTGAATGGTCATCTCAGAAATATCCTCTAGCTTTTCTTTTAACCCTGGAGGGGTCGACACCTTTCTTAAAGCTAATTTCAACTTCTCATCTTCCTGAACTAGGGTAAGCCACTCTCTTTCGGCCCACGTTTGCTCTTTGGCGATTAAATCCTCTATCCGTTGCCTCTTAGGATCAGATGCGGGCAAAAAAGCTGCTTCCATCATCTCCCTTCTAAAGGCTCTATTTTCTTCGGGGCTCATAAATCACCTCCCACATTAGTCTTCTTTTGAGTTGAGCCCTTAACTGAATCTGCTTTAGCAAGACCAATATGAGCGAAGTCTTTTAAAGATAATTTTAAATGTTGCCTGGCTCGGTAGATTCTAGAGAGGACCGTTCCTAGAGGTATATCGAGCTGTTCAGCGACCTCCTTACAACTATGACCTTGAAGAAAAACCATAAGAAAAGGCTCACGAAAACGCACTTCTAATAAATCAAGGGCTGATTGTAGGGATTCGCGCATGGCATATTCCTCATCAAGTTCTCCTCCAATGACGACATCTAAAGCCTCATTACTGGAGTAGCGATCGGGCCTTTTTTTATCTCTATCGAGCCAACGATAAAAACGATGGCGGAAAATCTGAAACAACCAGGCCCTAGCACTTTCACGTTTTCTCAGGTTGTCTAGAGATTTCCAGGCTTCTGTATATGTCTCAGACACCAGATCTTCAGCCAAAGCCTCATTTCCACATTGCCTATAAGCATAGCGGTAAATTTCATCAGAATATTCTGATACAAGGTTTTGATAAAAATCTTTATTATTCACAGTCTTTTTTGTTCTTTATACAATGGAGTGCAAGGCTGGACCTATTTATTCCGATTTATTTAAAAAAATTATTATGGTAGCACAATTCTACAATTAGATTGTCTTTTAAAATAGATTTCCAACAAGGCTTT
>JADGBV010000549.1 GCA_015231345.1 Planctomycetota bacterium | reverse complement strand
AGGGGTATAAAGGGCACGTGGGTTTGTTTAACTGGAATGAACTAACTTTGTTGAAATATAATCCAAGTGAGTTTAATGGTTGGTATAGTGCTCCAGCACTTGATTCTGTAGTTTCTCAGCTCAATAATGAAAGTCATAATGGCGAAGTTCGCATTATAGCACATAGTCAAGGTAATATTCCTGCAGGGGAATTTATGAGAACAACAAGCCAAAATGTGCATTCATATATTGCGACTCAAGCTGCAATACCCACTCGGAATTATAGTAATTCGGATACTAATATATATGTTACAAATCCAAGGAATCCTGATATTTATGGTCATTGGACTAACGGTTCTACTGATGATCCTTATATGAATGATAATACGACTAATACTGATATATATAGATATTATAATCGATCCGACTGGGCGCTCGATTGGTGGGAGGTAAATAATAATAAATTGAAAGGTTATGGGGGGGGGTCGCAAATGGTTACGGATACAAAGGTAGCATTGCCTCTTATGACGAACTTGTTGGTGACCATTTCTATAAAGGGCGGACTAGTTTAGAGATTAGCCATACGGACCTTAGTCTACCTGCGGATAAATTTAAAATATTTTCATATGCTGCTCAAAGTCAGTCTCGTTGTCTGGGAGCCACGTCTACAATATCAGGTGCTGGTTTTGCGGGTCATATTAACTTAAGTGGTGCTGGCTTTGCGTATGGTGATCAACACTATTTTCATAGCAAACAGTTTCGATCAAATATCATAGATGAGTGGCCTTATTGGAAGCAAGTTAAATCTGACTTTGCGTTAGGGTTATGATGCTCGTGACTATAGTGAGATGGCTGACGATATTTGCTATTCTTGGCTTGGGTGTCGCGTTAGCTGAGGGTGAGGACGGTAAAGCTGTAAGGGAAGCTGTTATGGAAAATGAATCTGAGGTTGTTTTTTACGGCAAGATATTAGACGATACTGGTTTGCACATTGAATATGCATCTGTTGAATTCTCATATGCCCATTATAGTTCTGCGCCTCCATGGTATTCACAGCTAAGTAGGGGGATAGTTGAGACAAATGAAAATGGAGCTTTTACGATTAGAGGTTTTAAAGGTAGGTATCTTAGAATTAATGATATAGTTAAAGAGGGGTATGAATATGATAGATCAAAGAATAAAATCGATCCTCACTTCGATTATGATAACAAAAGTCTCACTAAACATTCAGTGGATCCTAATAGTCCAATAGTATTTTACTTGAGAAAGAAGCTGGCTCCAACTATTCTTCTTCATAATAGCGAAAAGTCTATTAAAGTAAAGAAAGGAGATCAAATTAGGGTGCGATACGATATTGTTAAGGGGGTATTTGAAAAGAGTGGTAGAGGGTTGCAATATGCAGATTTATGTTTTGAGCTCAATTATGAATCTGATCCATGCAAAGTTAAGGTGCGTATAGAGCATTCTATTGATGTTATGTCTGTTACTAGTTTAGGGCAGCCTACTGATGTTGCAAATAAAGAGGCTGAATTTTCTTTATATTTGAAGTCTAATCGTAAAGTTGAGAAAATGACTCAGTTTTTGTTTGTGAAAAGCAGATCCCCAGTTGTTAGTTCTCAAATTAAATTGCTGATGCTTTGTAGTGCAACTGCATGTGCAATTGAAGTAAAGTCAACTGTTAATCCGTACGGTGGAGATTCTTTCGATGAGGTGGTTGGAATTGAACCAACTGAGCTACTGAAGATTAAAAGGGATGCGCGTGACTCTTTGTTAAGGAATCAAAAGCCAAGTAGAACAAAATTGAATGAATACTTAAAGTCGAAATCCTTAGTAAATGAGAGTCAGCAGAGTCTTAGCCCATCTGAAATCAAGGATAATGCTAATCAGCCAAAGCAACAGATTTCTCCTGATGTGCTGGGCCCATCCAATAATCGTCCGGGATCCTCTCCAGTTAAGGTCGAAGAGTTTAAGGACGTTGTTAAATCCAAGCTTACTTCTTCTAAAGTAATCAAACAGGAATCAGAGTCAAATTCTCACCAGCAAGAAAGCAAAAGTCTTTATATTATGTAACTACTCACCCCTAAAGTTGCTCTTGACAACATAGGAAAGCACGTCTTAATACCCGCGATGAAAAATTTGCGGACAGTAAAACTCTGATGGCTAGCTATTTCGGCTCGAAAGCCACTTCTGGCTTGTGTCAGGCAATCATTTCCATGATGCCTCCGCATGCTACATTTATTGAAACACATCTCGGGGGAGGCGCTATCATGAAGAGGAAAGCGCCCTCCATGCGAAGCATCGGTATCGATCTTGATCCCGAAGCTATTTCTTCATTCGA
>JADGBV010000548.1 GCA_015231345.1 Planctomycetota bacterium | reverse complement strand
CGATATACCCGCAACCGAGGATGCCCCATCTTATTTCTTTCATAACGGTTCCTGTGCTCATGATATGTTCTGGATGCATTGTTTTTTGAGTTTACAATATTGGAGTCGAGACGCTTCGCCTAGTGATAGATCAAAAATTGATGCCAAAACTTATGGATGACGCGCCTGTGACTTTAGTATAAACGAGTGGTTAGTTGGTTTCAACACTGTACGATAAATACGAGGCATTATTGTTGCTTATATTGATTCAATTGATACCGAATATCGCGAAGCTTCTTTAATAAAGACCACAGCAATCCTTTAGGGAATATCAATTGAGTCAATTTCAAGCATACTCATTATTGTCTAAGCCTGATAGAGACTTAAAATATTCTCTGTTATATTTCCCCCTTAAGTTAGAGGTTTTACCATGTTTTCAAAATATACTCAGTTATTAATGTGTTCACTACTGTTTGTCGGTATCGGGTACGCTAAACCATTATCAGACCTTGCCAAAAATAAAATTGCAGAAGCCAGAGAACAAGCGATCATCAATCTTCAAAATGATCCTGAATTTATAGTTATCCAAAAATCACTCAAGGCTGAAACGATCAAATGCCATAAATGGTTGTGTGAAAAAGACATTGCCTTCAAGGCTCTAATTGAATCCGATAGTACGCCAGCTTGGAAAATCAAAAATAAGTTTAATACATTAAGAATATTCTATAATCACGATGAACAATTTGAGGCACTCGCCAAAAAAAAATACAAAGTCTACCAGGCTTATGAAAAGTACCTACGGGATAACGACAAGGGGCTGAGAGAAGCCCTGAAAAGTAAATAAACGAAATATGAATTTTTTATAAATACAAATATCTTTAGATTATAACCTTTAGGAATGATGAGATAGAACGATGATCCGACCCCAACAAAGCAAAACGCGAGACCTTCTGAACCTATCCGGATTCTGGGATTATGCAAGAGCAAAAGGCAATGGAAAAGAAAGAGGGTTTTATAAGTCTTTTCCTTCAGAAGGCAAACTCGGTGTACCTGGCAGCTACAATGAACAGGTCATGGAATTATACCATCACTTCGATGAGATCTGGTATCAAACCGCCTTTTATACTGCACCGTCCTGGGCTGGAAGGAAGGTATTTATGCAGTTTGAAAGTGTTTGTCAAAATGCAGAAGTTTGGATAAATGGCACTCACCTGGGTGAGCACATTGGTCCGCACCTTCCCTTTGAATTTGAGATTACGGACTTTCTGCGAAAGGATGGTGAAAACACCCTAACAGTTCTTGCAAATGGGCGCGTGGAAAAAGACTCTTTACCCCCTGCTCGTATGGACTCAAACGACATGAGGGAAGGTTGGAGCCCAACGTATCCAGCCGTCGCCTATGATTTTTTTCCATTCTCAGGAATCCATAGGCCTGTATATATTTATTCCGTCTCTGAAGAAAATCACATCAAAAGCTTAATGGTGAATGCCAGCCATAATGATGGAATTGCAACCGTAAATGCCAAAGTGGAAATCGATAAACCGATGGATGGTGAAGTTCTGTTTGAGATTGAAGGCCTTCAGTTTAGGGCTGAATTTTCAGGAGATAACACTACCGAAATTGATTTCGAAATCCAAGACCCAAGGATTTGGGATATAGGGCAAGGAGAACTTTATACCCTCAATGCAACCCTAATCAAAAAAGAGACAACATTAGACCACGCAAAGTGTCGGTTCGGGATCAGAAATATATCCATTGAGGGAAACTCCTTTTTATTAAATGGAAAGCCTGTTATCTTCAAAGGGTTCGGCAAGCACGAAGATTTCGATATTATTGGTAAAGGCTTATCACACCCGCTGGTCATTAAAGATTATGATTTGATGAAATGGATTGGTGCCAATAGCTACAGAACATCACACTACCCCTATGCTGAAGAGTGGTTGGATATGGCAGACGAACTTGGTGTGATGGTTATTTCCGAGAACCCATTTGTTGGATTAAATAACAGGTTGTATAATGATGACATTCTGAAAAAAGCATTATTAGTTGTAGAAGAACACATCAGCAGAGATTATAATCACCCATCCGTTGTGATGTGGTCACTGGCAAACGAGCCGAACTCTGGGGGTAGCATGGACACTGA
The DNA here is from genome assembly GCA_015231345.1 of Planctomycetota bacterium. GTDB lineage: Bacteria > Planctomycetota > JADGBV01 > JADGBV01 > JADGBV01 > JADGBV01. The sequence goes on along the minus strand of JADGBV010000548.1, from coordinate 199 downwards.
AGACAAATACCAAAGTTGCATGAACTTTTTCAAATTCATCATTGAGAAAACAAAATCCATCGACGCCAATCGTCCCATTTGTTATGCCGCCCATGCTAACCCTAAAGACAACCAAATGGCACATCTCTTTGATGTATTGTTACTAAATAAATACTACGGTTGGTATAAATACACCGGCCTCCTAGATGCATCAACGGAT
>JADGBV010000547.1 GCA_015231345.1 Planctomycetota bacterium | reverse complement strand
AAAAGTAACAATGCTATGTACACAGATAAAAAACGCTCCGTGACTTCTGTACTCCACTTTCTTCACCGGTAATGGCGACGTTAGTGCAACCAATGCCTAAGCGTAAAGTAATAATGTACTCGATGCTCCTGGTTGGCTTTTACTTTCTAGTTAGCATTACTACAGAGAACAGCTTTTCTCATACAGACATGCTAATTGAAAATGTATCTAAGTACTGTCGGCATAATAACCATATGCCTAAATCTAAGGAGGACCTGTATGCCTTCGAGAAAGAGAACGAATTGCCTTTATCTTCTGATAATTATGATACCATTTCATTCTTAGGTAAATATCCTGGGAATATTACCATCGAATACTCGTCATTTTTTTCAACTGGAACAACAACATATCTCCTTGGGAAATAACAAGCAAACTCAAGTGATCCGTACTAGTAGCGGTGTAGGCTTTTTATTATCTCATTATTATGAATGATGCCCCCTATACCACGGAAACTGACAAATCCACCAAAGGGGTCGGGAGGAAGAGCGTGAATTTATTCTACTCTTTCTGTAATATCAGTGAATTTCCAACACATCATAAAGGTCTATGTGAAATACTGTAGAAAAGGAGCCATGCAAAAGTGAAAACTAACAAATATGCGCTCCGGGCTTTCATGCGCTGTGCTCCTGAACGCTGGAGACATTGAGATTTGGCAAGGAGATGAACATGAATAATAGCTTAGTCACATTTTTGGCGGTCATGCTGTTGCACCCAACGGCTTTGCTGGCGCAAATGACACTCGGTGAGGGAATCACTATTTTCTTTGCTTCAGTCGCGGAAGGCAAGCGAATTCTCACTAGCCGCGATGATTTTGTTGAACGGATGAGTCCATTCGACCGTGCTGCGCGGTTGAAGACGGATAAGGATGTGTCTGAACGAAAATACCTGGATTTTGTTGGGCAAAACGTACTCGAATGGAATGAATCAGAGAAGCATAAGGTTAGCTCTGCATATCAAGGTATCCAAAAAACGCTTGAAGCGATGGCCTTGCCGTTTCCGGAAAAAGTGTTGGTCATCAAAACGACAGGCAAGGAAGAGGGGGGAGCTGCGTATACCCGAACCAACGCTATTATTCTGACTCCAGCCAATCTGAACAAGCCTCCAGCCGTAATCCAAAAGACGTTTTGCTATGAACTCTTTCATATTATGTCCAGAGCAAATCCTGATCTACGCGAGCAGCTCTATGCTGCTATCGGCTTTGCTAAGTGTAACGAGGTTATATTCCCACCGGAGCTTAATTCTCGAAAAATCACTAATCCTGATGCACCGAGAAACGACCATTGTATCCGATTGAAAGTCATGGGAGAAGAACAGTGGGCCATTCCCATCCTGTTTTCGAGCTCAGAGAAATACGATATGGACCGAGGAGGGGAGTTCTTTAACTACCTTCAGTTTCAGCTTCTTCTGGTTGATAGGCCAAATAATGGGCCAACGGTCAAACCGATGTTTGAGGGCGGGAAAGCAAAACTCGTGGGTATACAACAAGTGTCTGGGTTTTATGAACAGGTAGGGAAGAATACAGGTTACATCATTCACCCTGAGGAGATATTGGCTGACAACTTTGCTTTGTTGGTGCTTGGGCAGCGCAATCTACCCTCACCGAAAGTAATTAAGAAAATTCAGGCAATCCTCAAGGACAGAGAAACTACCGAATAAGGCTCAGTACTGGATGCAGGCAAGCTGTATCCTTTTTAATCAAAAACAAATAATGCCATTAAAAAGATTGGGAATAGCGTGAGTATTGAATTAGTTTTAGTTCTGATAAGCTATGCTTTCAACCCAATTTATTATCCCAAACGTTCGCCATGATAGGAAGACCCGTGAAGAGATCAGAGTTTACTTTTGGAGTTTCGCTTGTCATGATTTGTCTCTTGTGCTCCTGCGCCAAGGAAGATCTGAAGGTTTGGCGTGTAGGGATTGCGTATCATGGGAATGTCTGGGTAGACTATGTATTCGACGAGGCTCATCCGGATACTTCGGTCGTGATTGTCAACCCATACCTTAGCCTTATCAAAGGCAAGCATGGTGGTGGCGTACGAGGTAGTGTTGCCTATTCGACTTGGACTTGCGACACGGGCGGGGCTGAGTGCAGTTGGCAGGTGGACCTACGAGGAACCCCGCAGTCATTCCGCATCGGCGAAGTCGGCCACCTCGAGAATGGGCGCTTTCTTGTCTTGAGGGACCCATATGCAAAGAAGCCACCCAAGCAGATAGATCTGCCGGTTCCTCGAGGGTTGATCACGGAAGCGAAGCTGCGTAGATGGTTCGATGCTGTTTGTACAGCA
>JADGBV010000546.1 GCA_015231345.1 Planctomycetota bacterium | reverse complement strand
GGAAAATGCCCAAGAGAACTGATATCAAATCCATCCTCATAATTGGATCTGGTCCCATTGTCATCGGACAGGCCTGTGAATTTGATTATTCTGGTACACAAGCAGTTAAAGCTATTCGCGAAGAAGGTTACCGCGTTGTTTTAGCTAATTCGAATCCGGCGACAATCATGACGGATCCGGCAATGGCTGATGCGACCTATATTGAGCCTTTGACCCCTGAAGCTCTGGAGAAAATTATTGCCAAAGAGAAGCCTGATGCCGTATTGCCCACACTGGGCGGGCAGACAGCTTTGAATTTGACTTTAGCGCTTCAAGAAAATGGTGTTTTAGAAAAACATAATGTTGAAGTATTGGGCGCCAACGTGGATTCTATTATGAAAGCTGAGAAACGCAGTCTTTTCAAGGAAGCCATGGACAATATTGGTGTTGAAGTTGCCCGAAACTTAATCGTTAATGACATGTCACAATTTGATGAATTGATGGATGTTATCGGTGTTCCTGCTGTTGTGCGTCCTAGTTTTACTTTAGGTGGTATCGGCGGAGGAATTGCTTTTACTCGAGATGAACTGCATGCTCAGTTAAGCAAAGGCTTAAATGCAAGTCGGACCAGTGAGGTTATTGTTGAAGAATATTTAGCAGGTTGGAAAGAATTTGAACTCGAGGTCATGCGTGACTGTAATGATAATGTTGTGATTATCTGCTCTATTGAAAACTTTGACCCAATGGGCGTTCACACTGGCGACTCAATTACGGTCGCTCCAGCGCAAACACTCACCGATAAACAATACCAAGATCTACGTAATAAATCTGTTGATATCATTAGAGAAATTGGCGTTGAAACGGGTGGTTCTAATATTCAATTTGCCGTGAATCCTAAAAATGGTGATGTTCGAGCGATTGAAATGAACCCAAGAGTCTCGAGAAGTTCTGCTTTGGCCTCTAAAGCAACGGGTTTCCCCATTGCCAAATTAGCTGCCAAACTTGCGGTTGGCTATACGTTAGACGAATTAAATAATGACATTACAGAAAAAACACCGGCATGTTTTGAGCCAACCATCGATTATGTGGTGACAAAAATGCCTCGTTTTGCTTTTGAAAAATTCCCTGATGCTGAGTCTCACCTTACAACACAAATGAAATCTGTTGGTGAAACCATGGCTATGGGACGAACCTTTAAAGAGTCTTTCCAAAAAGCATTGCGCGGCTTGGAGATTGGCGCCAGTGGCTTTGGTTTAGACAAAAAAGTCGAAGATTATGCTCATTTTTCTGTAGAGGAACTTAAAGACCTTATCAAAAACCCATATGCCGATAGGGTCTTTCATTTATATGCTTGTCTGAAGGCTGGTTTGGGCATAGATGAAATTTATCAAATTTCAGGAATCGACCCTTGGTTCTTGCATCATTTAAAACAATTGGTTGATTTTGAGCCTCAAATTCTCGATGCAAAAAGTTGTGAAGAACAACTCTCTATCATGCTTCCTGCTAAACGATATGGTTATTCAGATGCTCAGCTTGCCTTTGTTTGGGGTGTGAGTGAACTCGATATTAAAGCTCTTCGAGATGAGGCTGGAGTGAAGCCAACCTATAAAATGGTCGATACCTGTGCTGCCGAGTTTGAATCATATACGCCTTACCTCTATAGTACCTATGAGCAGGAAAATGAAGTTGAGCGCAGTGACCGTAAGAAGATTATGATTATCGGCGGCGGCCCTAATCGTATAGGTCAAGGGATTGAGTTTGACTACTGCTGTGTGCATGCCTACATGGCTTTGCAAGAAGCGGGCTATGAGACCATTATGGTTAACTCCAACCCAGAAACTGTAAGTACGGATTATGACACTAGTGACCGCCTTTATTTTGAGCCAGTGACATTCGAAGATGTCCTCAATATTTGTGACCTAGAAAAACCCGATGGCGTGATTGTTCAATTTGGTGGGCAGACCCCCCTGAATTTAGCACTAAAGCTCAAGAAAGCTGGAGTGAAAATTATCGGCACAACTCCAGAATCTATAGATGCTGCTGGTAACCGCGAATCCTTTAAAGCCATTGTGCAAGAGCTTAAATTGAATCAGCCAGTAAACGATTTGACCGATAGCTTGGATGATGCTTTGACAAAAGCCAATAAAATAGGCTACCCTGTTGTGGTGAGGCCTTCTTTTGTATTAGGTGGTAGAGCGATGGAAATCGTTTATGGCGACGAAGAGCTTAATAAGTACTTTAAATATGCTGTGAAAGCATCTCCTGAGGCCCCTGTTCTTCTGGATAAATTCCTAGAAAACGCCATAGAAGTAGATATAGATTGTATCCGCGATGGTGAGACCTCAGT
>JADGBV010000545.1 GCA_015231345.1 Planctomycetota bacterium | reverse complement strand
AAATCTGAGAATTACTGTTTCTTTGCCTTGATCACTTTGATTCTAATGGGCTTTTTGCTTACGTGGTACTTCACCCCATTCAAAAATCGCTACTTCATGCCATATATGTTGCTTAGCCTGCCTTGGATGGCTTATGCAGTGCTCCGGATGAGCCGTCTCAGTAAAGTGATCCTCATTCTAACTGCTCTGATGAGTTTTTCGACTTTCGTGCCATATATGATGGCTCCATTGTATGTGCTGAAGAAAAACTGGACTTTGGACGAGTACTATAGTTTTAAGTTTTCTCATTACGATGAAGTTAATGCTTTAAATGATTTGCCTCCAGGAAAGATTCTTTTTGTGGGCTCACCGGTATATTGGTTGAAGCGAGATCATGTGTTTTCTGTCTACTCAGAAACTTACGTAGATTATACTCGATTAGAAAGTGCTCAGGCCTTAAAAGATAGGCTGCGAGAGATAGGCATAAAGTATATTGCACTTGAGAAGCATGTCATTGAAGGGATGTCGAAAAATGAACGAGCCTATTACCGTGGCAAAGCTTACTGTGCAAAGCGTTGCATTGGCTTATATGACGAGTTGCTCGCTCATAATGATGTGACTCTTAAGAGTCAAGGTGAATATATATGGTTGGCTGAGCTAGGGGCCGAATAGCTTTTCGAAAAAATCCTCTTTGTGTATGGTTTAGCGAATATAGTTTTTGTTTGTTGAGCGATGTGTTCTTAGAAAATTCGTAAAGAAACATACAGCATGCTCAAAAATAAAATAATCATGATTAAGTAAATTAAATCCTGTTTGATGACCGACTTTTTTTTAGCTTCGTTTTGCGATGCATCAGGTAAGCCAATATCATCATAGATGGTGTCTTCTGACCAGCCTGTGTTTTCGTCGGAACCACACTTTGGGCAAAAAAGCGCTTGAGCCTTGAGTTCAAAACCACAATTAGGGCAGGAATATCGATTACTCATATTCTTCTAGAAATTCTTGAATGCTAACTCGGTTGAGGGCTTTGGCCCAGTCTAAGGGGCGCATGTTGAGTGCATCTTCCAGTCTAGGATCAGCGCCCTCATGGATGAGTTTTTGCACCATTTGCAGTTCACTATATGCGGCTGCTATATGTAGTGGTGTTCGAGTGAGACGGTCTAAGGCTCCGAGGTCGGCTTGATGCTTGAGTAAAGATAAAGTGCTTTTGTGATGATTCATCCTCACTGATAAGTGAATGGGGTATTGTTGGTCATTGTCACCTGTGTTGAGTATGGCTCCCCACTGGTGTAGAAGCGAGATCATTGTTGCATGGCCACTGAGGGCAGCATAGTGGACTGGGGTCATGCCTTTGTGATCGACAGCGTTAACGGCTGCTCTTCGACTGATTAAAAAACTGGCTATCTTGGTGCTTCCAAGAGCTGCACAGTAATGTAAGGGGGTTAAGCCCATTTTATCTTCGGCATCATTATCGGCCCTATTTCTAAGTAATAATTTGACCGCGGCTTCCTGTTTATGACGAACTGCGTAATGCAGTGGCGTTAGCTGATGAGTGTCTTTGTGGTTGATATTGATATAGTTTAGAAGATACTCTATACCCTTAATGTTACCATGTTCAGCTGCAAAATGTAAGGCATTCTGGCCATTTAAATTAATTAAATCTATTTTAGCGCCTGAATTCTGGAGTGTTTTAAGTACGACATCGCTATTTATGCGCGCAGCATAATGCATGGGGGAATTGCCCTCTAAATCTGTTGCATCTGGATTTGCGAGGTATTGCAAGAAAAGGTTGCAAAGAGCGGCTTTGCCATTTTGGGCAGCAATGTGTAGTGGTGTCTGGCCTTGAGAATTGATGATATTAATATCAATATCTTCCACCATGAGCTGTTGAGCCCACTTGCTATGTCCTTTTTCTGCGCAAAAGTGAAGCATGGACCAAGAAGTTTTGAGGATTTTTTTATCTGTTTTTTTGGTGCTAAGGGCAGATAATTGACTTTCGTAATCATTATTTTCTTCCTCTAACTCTTCTATTATTTCCTCTTTCTTCTTTTGTTTCTCGCTTAGGAGTCTGACTTCTTTTTTCTGGTCTTTGAGCTGATGATTTAATTTGCTGTTTAATTGTTTGTTTTCTTTGAGATCACTTTGTGCTCTGAGTAGACTTTCTTCTAAATTTCCGATTTTTTTAGCTGTATCGTCCAGATCTTTACTTTGAAGCAGTTTTTTGTGACTTAGGTCAACAAGCTCTTCGCGGTCTTCTTGATGAAGGTTAACTGCTTGCTGGTAGGCTTGGCTTAACTTAATGAGTTCATTTTGTAAGGATGCATTTTGATTTTTGGCATGATTGAGGCT
>JADGBV010000544.1 GCA_015231345.1 Planctomycetota bacterium | reverse complement strand
GAGCTTAAAACTTTTCTCGTAGAAGAAAAGCAGCGACACACAGTTTTCCCTCCGGGAAAATTGATGTTCAATGCCTTTTGGAAAACCCCTTTTGATCAAGTGAAAGTGGTTGTTTTGGGTCAAGACCCTTATCATGGTGTAGGGCAAGCTCATGGCTTGAGTTTTTCAGTGCCAGAAGGAGTTGCTCAGCCGCCTTCTTTAAAGAACATTTTACAAGAAATACAGAACGATATTGGTGGAGAACTGCCCAAGCATGGCTGCTTAGAATCATGGGCTGAGCAGGGCGTTTTTTTACTTAACACCGTACTGAGCGTGCGTGCTCATCAGGCTTTTTCTCATGCTGGCAAAGGCTGGGAGATTTTTACGGATGCAGTAATAACAGCTCTTTCGAAAGAGCGGGAAGGCTTAGTCTTTCTTCTTTGGGGTGGGAATGCTCGAAAAAAAGCAAGTATGATTGATAAAGACAAGCATTTAGTTCTAGAAGCGCCACATCCCTCACCTCTGTCGGTTTATCGTGGTTTCTGGGGGTGTAAGCACTTTTCCAAAGCTAATGATTATTTAAAAAAGAGTCAGCAGAGCCCGGTTGATTGGCTGCCTAAAGTTTAGTCGGAGGGGCCTTAGTTGTCGGGGCCCTTAGTCGGAGGGGCCTTAGTTGTCGGGGCTATTATTCGGAGGGGCCTTAGTTGTCGGGGCTATTATTCGGAGGGACCGAGGATGCTTTAGAAGGAGTTTTGGGCTGGGGCTTTTTTTTATTGCTGCTTTTTGGTTCTTCCTCCACAGCATTTTTCAAGCCTTCTTCACGATCACCTTTCTGAGTTTTAATAGTGCTAAGCATTTTCAAGTAATCTCCAATTTCAGTCCTGACTTTTGAATTAGGCGCTTGTTTTTCTATTTCCTTACTGAGTTCGCCAAGCTCCTTTTGCTTAGCTTGTTTGAAATACATGGCGGCTAATTTCTCAAAAGCTATTTCAGCATATACAGTGTGTTTGGCTATGACCTCTTTATATAAAGGCTCTTTTGCTTCGTCTTTGTTTTCATATTCTGCTACAAGCAGAAGTTTCTTGCCTTCTTGGGGGATTTGCTCGATGATTTCTTTTGCTTTAAAGCGGTTGTATTCTTGGGCATGAAGGCCTCTCATCAGTAAATTTAGGTCCTGAAAACTGAGCACAGAGTAAACCCAGTCATCAGCTTCTTTAAGTAAGGCGTATGCTTTTTCCCAGTCTTCCAGGCCTGTAAAAACAAGATAATTTTCTTTTAAATACTCTTTCGTCGGCAGTTCTTTAAGAAGTTCTGCGGCTTGCGACCACATTTTTCCTTCGATGAGGGCATTGAGCCATGTGGGCACCCATTTTGATTTTTGTGGGTTATCTTTGTTTTGTAGGAAAACTTTGTGAATATTGATATGCCAACCACTCGTCATCATATTTCGGCATGCTTGTGAAATAAGTTTGCTTTGGCACTCAACCATTGCCTCTTTGAGGAGGAAGCCCATCTGTTTTTCGTTAAAAAGAAACTCATTTGTCTCATTTAGTCTTAGGGTTTGCTCGATGGGGGACTCAAATTTGGCTGCTTTGTAGAGACCGAGAATAATTTGGATATCTACTTCCTCTTTTTTGGCTAGTTTGGTGATGTATTTCGTAAACAATGGGCTGAGCCTTAAAGCTTTTTTCTCTTCATCACTGCGCTGCTGCATCCATTGCAATAAACTTGAAAATCGGCTTAATTTAAAGAAAAAATCCCATTGAGCCATGAGGATATCAATTTTTGTGTCGCCTTTATTACTCTTAGACTGTATGAGACGCTCTAATAGCTCCTCGCTTGCTTCGATATTTTTGCGAAATAGGTGTAAACCCGATAGCCTTATGCAGGCCATGGCCCAGTGTTCTGTGCGTGGGAAAAACTCAATAATTTCGCTATACTCCTGTATGGCATCCTCTAATTTGCCTTCTTTTTCAAGCAAATTGGCTTTTTCGAAGAGAAGCTTGCTTTGGGTTTGTTCCCAAGACGTTTGCGCTTTTGGATCCACAGCAGAGGCCCATAAGGTATTGGCTGAGGGGGCGATGAAGAGCAAAAAAGACAAGGGAAATGGGGCCAATTTCCTAATCGTTTGCTTAAGAGCGGGGCAATTTAGAATCCGCTGCATATACAGGTTGATTTTATGATTCAGGGAATACATCGTTACTTAAAGGAGGAGTCTATCTTACTAGACTTGGACTCTTTGCTAGATATTCCAGAAGACATGGAAGAACTCTCTCCTCGGAAGAAACAGGAATTTAAAAAAGATATCTTACGGATCCTTGTGAGTCTTTTTGAAAAATCAGGAAAGATC
>JADGBV010000543.1 GCA_015231345.1 Planctomycetota bacterium | reverse complement strand
TTTACCATTGTAGGTAATGGCAAACTCGCTCTTGAACACGTTCAAGAAAACCCCTGTCATTTAATTATCATGGACTGGCATATGCCTGAAATGGATGGTCTCACGGCAACAGGAGAAATCAGGAGTTTTCATGGTCAAGTCAACAAAGTATGGATCGTGGGTCTCACAGCAGGTGGAGCCGATGATATGCGTGGAAAATGCCTCAATGCAGGAATGGACGACCACCTCGCCAAACCTTTTGAAATAGACGATTTCAAAAACATGCTCCAGCAAGGTATTAACATGGCAGTGCAATTACAAAAGGAACATAATGGATAAGGCCAAGACAATACGTGAACGCTTGGCTGATCAGAAGTTCAGAGCCATGCTCCACTTTTTCATATTGGTTCTCATCACAATCTCTTTTTTCACTTACGAATACTTCCTGCAACCGGCTGTTAATTATCAGGCCTTAGATAAACAGCAACACTATGAAGCAGGGCACATCATATCCACCCTGCTTTTCTGTGGACTCTATTTTCTTCTTAGCCTTAAAATGCTCGTTTCCGGTCAGCAGGCAATCATCCACCGCCTCATATGGCTACCCACACTGTACTTTATTATACTTGGAGTCGTTGCCATAGCCACAGGAATTGTGGCCGCAGGAAAAGAGATTTTCGATAGCACGGGAATGGGCAATGTTGAAATGGCTGATTTTACCGCCACCCTAGAAGGGGCCTACGCTCCTAATATAAGAGTACTAGCTCTTATGTTGGGTTTTACTCCCGCCTTAATTCCCTTGGAAATGGTCTTACGTTCCAAAGCCAGTGCCGTGGCCATTGATCATGGAAAAAGTGATATTAAAGAATATATTCAAAGCAGCCAAGGCCATAAAAGTAAATCAGCTCAGGTCTTATTAATCGAAGATGATATTTCTTGCGCATCACTCGTTATGAAGTTTTTCAAGAAAATTAAACTCAGTGTTAAGCATGTGGAATCCATCGATGAGGAATGCCAAAAGATCGCAGAAAGCTCTGGACAACTTAAACTCATGATTGTTGATATGTTTATTCGTGTCGATAAAGCAGGCACTCCCATGACTGGAGGAGAATGGCTCAAAGCGCTTCATGAAAAAACTGGCGGTCAAAGAGACTATACTGTCATCATTCTTACAGGGCACCCGGAGCATGTGGGCGAATTAGCTCAATATGCAGATGCGGTTTTATCTAAACCCTGGAGCCCAGCTGAAATGCTCACCTTCCTTAAAGAAAGAAATATACTGAGCACATGAGCCAAAAAAACAATAAAAAGATTCACTTAAATTTCTGGGCTCTACTGACCATTGCATTGGCTCTTTTAGCCTCACAGACGATCTCCGGTTGGAGTAATGAAGTGCTAGGCTTTACAGTCAAAGAGCCTAAGATTTTCTTCAATAGCACAGTGACTGGGTCTATTTACTTTCTACTTATGTACTTCTGTATTCTTTCTCGTTTATTACTTTCAACCAATGTTCGTTTCATCAAAGCCATCGTCTCATTAGTCTTTATTCTTATGCTCTTAGGGCTAGGCTCCTTTATTGCCTATATATACCTTAGCAGTGCCGATCAAGAAACCCTCACCGGTTTTGGACTGGACACCACAATTCTTACAGATTCCTTTAATGGGGTTTTATCACTCATACCTGCCGTCGGCTTAATCATGGTCCTCACGCCTATTCTTATCCCAGCCAGACATTTAAGCGAGCTAGCGAGTTTATATAAAAAGGACTTCAATACTGGATTTTCTCATATTGACGATTACTTAAATGAGCAAGTACAAGGTAAAGATCAAGGTGAAGATTTTTACCCCGACGTCCTGCTTGTGGAGGATGATTTATCTTGTGCCTCCCTGGCTCTTAAATTTTGCAATAAGCTAAAGCTCGAATGTGTCCACGTCGAATCCCTTGGCGAAGCAGAAGAATGTTTAGACCGCTACATGGGGTCTCTACGTTTACTTCTTTTAGATAATTTTGTGCGCATTGATGACCGATGCAAATCGGGCTGTAAAACGGGATCGGAGTGGGCAAAACTCCTGAATGAGCAATACCCTCGAGACAAAAGACGTTTTTCCATCGCCATACTATCCGGTCATACACATATGTTTAAAGAACTGGCAGAAGAAGCCGATGTTGTTTTGCAAAAGCCCTGGGACCCTAGAGAACTCTTCAAGTATTTAAAGGCCAATCATGTCATCTGAAATCCCCTCAAATTCTGAGTTAGAAAAACGCATAGAGCTTTTATCTATTCTCAAACATGACATGAATAATGTCCTTACGGGCATTAAAACCGGTTTAGAAATCATGGCCATGGATG
>JADGBV010000542.1 GCA_015231345.1 Planctomycetota bacterium | reverse complement strand
CTCCAATGTACTCAATGTGCTCTTGATTGTTTGAGTGTACGGCAGAAGTGTGTCCTGCTCCTTCTAAAAGGAGATTGCTTTTTGCCAAGGCTGTTGCTTGCTCAAAACTATCATACTGTAGGGCGACCATTACGGGGCACATTTTTTCTTTGCGTAGAACGTCACTTTCTTGGTCATTCGAACGTAAAAGTATGACTTGAGTTTTGTCTGGGACTTCAACGCCAGCGAGTTTTGCGATGGCTTGTACGCTTTGTCCGACGACATCTTTGGCGATGTGTCCATCTTCGAAAAGAATGGCGCGGAATTTATCAACGGTTTCTTGGTCTTCTACGTAGAAAGCGCCATGTTTTTCAAAGGCTGCGATGACTTGTGAGTACTCATCTCGAGGAGCGATGACGGACTGCTCTCCAGAGCAGATAATGCCATTGTCGAATTTTCTTCCGGCAATGATATGCTGAGCAGCTTGCTCGTAGTCGTAGCCGCGGTCGACAACAACTTGCACATTTCCAGCGCCTACACCATAAGAAGGTTTGCCACTACTGTAAGCTGCGCTTACCATGCCTGGGCCACCTGTGGCTACAAGAACGTCAACAGCTTTCATGAGCTCGCTTGTGAGTGGGATGGATGGTTCTTCGATGCATTGAATTAAATTCTCGGGACCGTTTAGTTTGGCTATTTCCTCATTCATTAAACGTACGGTTTTATTGCTAATTAGCTTGGCGCGGGGGTGAGGTGCAACGATGATCGCATTTCGCCCTTTAAGAGCAAACATGGCATTGCACATAGGGGTAACCACAGGGTTGGTTGTAGGCGTTACGGCTCCAACAACTCCGACGGGTTTGGCGACATAAACTAATTTTTTCTCTTCGTCTTTTCCTATAATTCCAACGGAATTTTTGTCTTTTAGATTGTTCCAGATCGCAAGAGATTTGCCTTTGTTTTTGGCAATTTTGTCTTCGAAAACACCCATACGCGTCTCGTCTACAGCGTCGCGGGCAAGCTCCTCCGCATTATCAAAAACAACCTTGCCAATGGCGCGCACTATGGCATCGACCTCTTTTTGGTTGAATTTTTCGAATTGGGCTTGGGCCACTCGGGCTCGTTGGATCATTTCTGCGATCATATGCTTTGCACACCTAGTAATATTTTAAGAATGAGGTTGAAATTTTCCAAGAAAAAACCGTGCCGGTTATTGTCAATAAAATAACACTTAGTTGTAAGGCTTTATTTTGTGGAGAAAAATCACAGTTGAGAATTGCTGTAACTTTTGTTTACAGCAGAGTGATTTGGTAGTCATTTTTTTGACGATATCTGTTAATGAGTTGACGAGAGAAATGTTTGTTGTGTAATCTATTGAATCAGGTGAGTTTGTAGAGAAGCTGACGTGGAGAAGATTCGCTATAAATTTCTTGTCTTGCAAGACGGCTGGTTGCACATGCTTTGAAAACTCTCAATATGGCACAAAAAGCTGGCGCGATAAATTGGCCTTAACTTCTAATCTATTGCTCTTCTGATGTTTAATTCTCCCGCTTCTTATATTGAGCCTGTATTTCGTCCTCCAAGTGAGGCGGATTCCTTTATTTTTCAAATCACAAATGGTTGCTCGTGGAGTCGCTGTACTTTTTGTGAGATGTACACAGATCCCAATAAAAAGTTTTCTGTGCGCCCTGAAGCTGAGGTCTTGGCTGAAATAGAAGCTGTGGGTCAGAAGTATGGCTCCCAAATTCAGCGAGTTTTTCTGGCAGATGGTGATGCTATGGTTCTTTCGACCCCTAAATTGTTGCGCGTGTTAGAAGCGATTCAGAAACATTTGCCTCGGGTGAAAAGAGTGGGTGCTTATTGTTTGCCGAAGAATTTGCAGGCGAAATCCGTAGAGGAATTAAAAGAAATAAACGAAGCTGGGCTAAAAATCGCTTATGTGGGCGCAGAGTCTGGTGATGATAAGGTTCTGAAGCTTATCAATAAAAATGAGACCTTTGCTTCAACGGTACAAGGCATTAATGCCCTTAAAGAGGCGGGTATCAAAAGTTCAGTCATGATTATTAATGGCTTGGGTGGTAATGTGCATTCTCATGATCACGCTGTTGCTTCGGCGCAGTTGGCTAATGAAACTCAGCCTGAATACCTGGCTACACTTGTGATATCTTTCCCTGCGGGACAAAAACGTTTATTGCAAGCTTTTCCTGATTTCGAGCTCCCAGATCAAACAGGCTTATTTAAAGAAATGCACACTTTTTTAAGTCATACTCAGCTTGATCGCTCCATTTTTCGCAGCGATCATGCCTCGAATTATTTGGTGCTCAGAGGTACTTTGGGTCGAGACAAGGAGACTCTGCTGAAAAAGATAGA
>JADGBV010000541.1 GCA_015231345.1 Planctomycetota bacterium | reverse complement strand
GGCAGTATTTATTTCCCATGAAACGTATATCCCGTGACCCAAGATCGGGACTGGCGCAGAGGCATCATGTCTTGCCTTATACATGGGTTAAAGTAATAGTATGTCCATTGATTTTTTCATTGATTTTTCTGAGCTACTCTTTTTAGTAAGAGCCTCTACGGAATTTCGGACAGGCTCTAGCAAATGGAGATATTAGTTGACCCGAAACATCTGCCTAAACCAAAGCTCAAGAGCTTAGCGAAGGGGGATTAGAATTGCTCTACAGGGATTTTGATCGTCTCGAGCACTGTCATCAAGGAGTACGAAAGGTCATCGTGAACGGCTAGATAACATCGTCTTACAGCTAGATGCGATCCGTTTATACTTTTTTCGCAAAGTTGATGAAGCTTTCCTATCGTTTGCCTTATTTGAGAAATCATGATTTTCACTGAAGATATGTCTCATATTTATTTAGATTTTTATGGTTTCCATCCATCTTCGTTGTATTTGTACAAGGGCTGCTTGGGCTTTTAAGTGGCTTATTCAAAATAGGATATGGGCTTTAATTAGCTTTAAAGAATATTTTTGGCAATAATATGGGTGATATTTTTCTTCTGTGTATAATATGAAAAACTCACTCCCTAGGTGATTACACTTTTTATAAAAACTACACAGATGTTAATAGTAAAAGAGCCGAAAATATGAAGCCTCCTGAAAACTTTATTGGTGTCCCCGATAACCCCAATTCTAAGACGGAAGAAATTTTTCGTGGGGGAAACTACCTCATGTCCTATCATGGTGGTTTAGATCAATACGGTTTTTTGCTTGAAAATGGAGGTGTTATTGAGTTGCATTTTCAGCTTTTTTCTGAAGTGCCAGATCTTGATTATCGAACCATGGAAGGCTCAGCTGAAGCACAGGAAGAGTTTTCTGTGCTGGAAAATTATGTAAAGCGGGCGCGCTCCATAGGGGTTGATTTTATGGCACATATGCCTTTTATTCGTGATCAAAAAATTGAGTTCCCCGAGCGGGATGGCTATTTTAATTTTGATTTTGAATGGCTTGTAGTGCCTGAGGCTTATTCTGAAAATCCCATGACTATCCCCGCTGTGGTTGCTGACTCTATTGAGGACAAATGCATCAATGTGCATGTTGCTGCTATGACTGATATTTGCCGAACCATTGATCTTCTCGATGTTCTCGGCATAGAGCTGCTAACAATTCATGCATCAAAGCCAGGGTGTTTCTTTACTGGTGATGAATTGGACGCTTTTGAAAAACGTTTGCAAGAGATTCAGGAATATATTCGTTCCAAGGGTAATAAGATTTTAATGTGCATTGAAACAGGAGGGTTAAGGCCCGAAGAGCATTTGCGTCTTTGTGAAAACTTGGGGGTTTATATTAATATGGACCCAGCGCACTTCCGTTTGGATCTAGAGCAGCTTCACCCAGAGTGGAGTCAGGAGGAGCAGGACCGTGAAACCTTGGCGTTTACTCGAGCCAACCTTGCTTATATCAAGAATATGCATCTCACTCAAACTCTTGAACATACTGATGCTCATCTTGGGGTATATCAGCATGGTGTTATCGGATGTAACGGCGAACTTATTCGTTTGCTTTATGAAGAAAAAGAACGGGGAAACAAAATTTTTGCGATGGTGGAATCCAAGCCCGATATTGAGAATTATAGGTATATAGATAAAGCTCTCAAGCCGCGAATTGTTTATAAAGGCAAATCGAAGTCCACAGTCACTTTACTTCTGGGGCACGCTGTTTCGACAAAGTCAACGACTAAAAAGGCCATAGCTCAGCCTGAACATCAGATTATTGCTAGCGATGAAATTATTCAGGTTCTTCTTAATAGCGCCATTGGTATGGGGCAAATGTATACTAACCGTGTCAATGAAGGTATTCGCCAAATTAGTTATGATACCATTACAAAGCAAGTAACACAACTCATTCAGGATAACAAGGATATCATTGTGGATGCCACTTTTGATAAACAAATTCGTCGGCAGGAACTATTCGATCTTCTGAATGCTCATGAAATAGAAAATGTTTATATCATTCGTTCCGAATCAGAAGATTTCCGTCGTGAACATTTAGATGAGACAAATAGTTTTGCTATTCGAGCCTTTGAAGAGCGTAAAAAGGAACTCAAGGAAGCTAAGTCTAGAGGTAAACTTCCCAGGCAATTTTTACTTCACAACTTCGAGATTTATCAAAAATTAATTGCAGGCTATGAACCATTCGATCTCAAAGAGTTTCCTCGTGCTCATCTTGCTGAGATTAATGTGGAAAAACAAACTCTTATGATGTATAATGAGGATTTTCGCTTGAGACATTATGTCTTTAATATTGTTGAACAGCGCAGGAATAAGGGGTT
>JADGBV010000540.1 GCA_015231345.1 Planctomycetota bacterium | reverse complement strand
TAATCAAAGCCTTCAATCCTTGAACTAATGGAGCTGTTATTATATCATTATAAATAACACTCTCTGCTGCTATCACAGGTGTATATCCCGAATTTTTGGCTCGAGACACAAAATCTGTATCAGCATGATATTGAGGCATATTTATCTCATCATAAAACCCCACACGTTCAAAAACTTCACGGGAAATCAACACACCATTCCCTGGCATAGTATCAACTTTCATGATTCTATCGTCTGACAACTCAGACTTTACTTTACTCCAATACATACCGCCATAATTAAGTTGATACATCTCCCAACCCCGAAAATAACATGTTGCACCTAGCCCCCAAATCCTATCCGTATCATCTTGAAACATCAACCGACAACCTACTATATACCGGTTATCCTCACCAGCCACATTAACCATGTTTGCCAAGAAATTCTCATCCATAATACAATCATCATTGATTGTCAACACATAGTCTGCCCCATCCTCCAATGCTTTCTTTACAGCTACATTTGTGCCACCAGACCACCAAAGATCCCCACTCCCATCTATAACTGTGACTTCGGGAAATTTATTCCTTATAATTTCTGCAGTGCCATCTGTTGAGTTATCATCAACTATGATTATTTTCTTATTAAGGTATTTGATATAAGAGAAATTTTTAATAAATCGTAAAGTCTTCTCCAATCGATTGTATACTGGCACTACAGCCACAACAAATGGTTCTTGGTTCATGCTGGACATTATCGATAAAGTTTATACCAGATTCTCTTGCCAATTTCACCAACCTGGCTAGGAATCATTTCATACAGCTTCCTGGCTGGTCTCTCTATCATATTCAAGATAAATATCATAGAGCGAAAACCATTATTACGGGACATTGAGGCACCTTGAAGAACTCCTTTGACTCTTTCCATATTCGTCACCCCCCCTGGGTTACATTCAGAAAAAGCTCTTCTCGAAACAAATACTTTCTTCTCATTTACAGCATAATAATAAAAGGAATGACGAAAATTAGATTTATCGCCTTTTATATTTAGAGACTCGCATTGCTCAATCACCTGCTTGTGATAAATTAACATTTCGGAATAAAGGTAACCTGTTAAGGAAGAATCACCATATGAACTTGTTTTGTAATATACGGGATTCACATCACCATTTTCTATTTCAAATGCTTCACCTAAGAAAGCTAATGAGCTATTCGATTTAGAGCAGCACCATAAAAAAGAATCTATAAATGATGATTGAAGTATATTCCCTGAATCAACAATTATTCCATAATCAGCTCCAGACAAATCGAAGGCCTCTTTTAATACCATGTAGTCACTAGCTCCAGACCTGCAAGGCAGAGAGCTAAGCCTGCATGAGGAGAGCACATCCAAAATCCCGTCTGAGATTGCATCCGAATCTTCATAGTAATATGTATACATTTTGGGATACCCTAGATCAATTATACTTTGAAGACTCCTCCAAATATCTGCTTCAGCCCCTGACAGTCTTAACACAATAACTATAGAGGGATTCACTGCAGGGTTTCCAGAAAAGCGCTCTAAAGTTTTTTGCAATTCCATCGATATTAGCTCTGCACTTTTTGACCAAGAAAAGCCCATAGCATTTTCATGCCCCATAGTTGCTAATTGAGTAATTTTTTCTCCATCACTGAGAAGATTCAGCGCACCCTCAAGTGAATTTAAGTTATTCGGATCAAAAAACAAGGCGCAGTCACCGGAGATCTCTCTCAATACCGGAAGATTAGAGCATATCACAGGGCAATGGCAAAGTTGGGCCTCTATTATGGGAATACAGAAGCCTTCAAATAACGTAGGAAACACCAAGGCTTTCGCTCTCTGGTAAAGGGCTTTTAATTGACTTGGAGGAACATTCTCGTAAAAACGGCAATATTTATCTAAGCCTCTAGCTTTTATAGCACATTCAAGATTAAACCCCCCTTTGATATTGTGCCCTGTGAAAATAAAATTAGGCAAATGGGCCCCTTTTAGCTTAAGCTCACTCATTAAATCAACAATGAGTTCATGATTCTTATGTAAATATGTACTTGCTGGGAACAAATAAAATTCGTCATAAAGAGGATCTCCACTCCATTCATATGAAATTTTATCATAAAAAATTGACTGTGCTGCTAAATATATGGTTTTTACTTTATCCAATTCGATATTAAATTTTTCACAAATACCTTCTCGGCAAAAATCGGAAATCGTAAGTAATGTAGTTGAGCGTTTACTTATATCAGGATAGATCTCTTTTCTTGCCTGAAGTTCTAATTCATCAAAAAATTGCGGAAAATACTGTTCTTGGATATCAAGAAGCATAGCCACTGTTGGTCTATCTGTAAGCCTCGGATCAAGGTTATTCAACGGGGCAAAAT
>JADGBV010000053.1 GCA_015231345.1 Planctomycetota bacterium | reverse complement strand
TACTTGATTTCTCCACGTTTATTCTATATTATAAACATAGTTATTTTGAAGTTTGAGGTGAATTATGTTAACAAGGTTCTCTATATCCAGATGGTATTTATTAGCGACTGGTGCTTTTCTCTCTGCATTCATTTTCACTCTTCCGCATGCAATATTTGCTGATGAGACCACTAGTGTTTCTGGACGAATTATACACTTAACTATACCTAATAAAAAAGTAGCTTTAAATATAGCAGAAGTAGAAGTTCTCTCTAAAGGTAAGAATATTGCTTTAAAGAAGAAGTGTTTGCAAAGCTCAACTGATCACGGGGGTGATGCAAATCGGGCCGTTGATGGGAACACAAATGGCAATTGGGCAAAGAATTCTATTATTCATACGGCTGAGGAAATGAACCCTTGCTGGGAAGTTGATTTAGGGAAAGTATATGCTATTGATGAACTAAAAATATACAGCCGTGATGGTTATACACACAGAAGTGATAATCTGCGAGTATATGTATTAGATCAAGGAAGAAAAGTGAATTGGGCTGGGGGCATTCAAAAAGCTAAGAAAGGTGGCGATGATTTGAATTTGAATGATGACTCCCTCAAGGGCATGAAAGGAAAGACTATCGCAAAGATCAAAGTTAAGAAAGCCAAGAGTAAGCAGAAGAAAGCCCCCTTTCATCTTCCAGGAAAAAGTATAGATGTCAGTATATCGCAGGCCGATAATGACGGGATACTAAATGGTCCGCTCACTAATAAGGCCAAGACTATAAAATCTGACCCTCTGGAAAATTTGAAGCTTGCTATTGAAGACCTCATGAAGACCTATGGTAAGCAATACCCCAAAGGGGAAGAGTATTTAAGTCGTCTTGAAAAAATGAATTCAGTGAATGGAGACTTCGAGAAGTTAAAGAAAGAAGCTTTATTGGCTAATCCATTACTTGATTTTGATAATATTTTGCTTGTCTCCCGAAAAGGAACAGGTATGCCACAAAACTGGCAAGGAAATAGTAGTATTAAATCTAAAAGCATTGAGAACTCACTCATGAGGTACTCTATTTCCAAAAATAAATGTGAGACTGTGTATACACCTAAAGATAAAGTTTATGTCGGTCAATACGATCTACATTATGATGGTGATCGCATTATGTTTTCTTCGCAGAATGAGAAACGAAGATGGGGTGTTTATGAAATGAAATTTGACCTCTCCTCTGGGTCTGTAGATGAGAATAGCTTAAGAGAAATTTCTCCAAAGATCGGTGATGATGTGGATAACTATGATGCGACTTATGTGCCCGGAGGAAAAATTATTTTTGTATCTTCCATTGGGTACTCAGGAGTGCCTTGTGTTAGTGGTAATGATTATGTGGGTAATCTTCATTCAATGAATGAAGATGGGACTGGCCTTGTACGTTTGTGTTACGATCAAGAGAATAACTGGAACCCTATTACAATGGAGAATGGGCGTATTCTTTTTCAGCGTTGGGAATACACAGACTCTGCTCATTATTTCTCACGTATTCTAATGACCATGAACCCTGATGGTACTGATCAAAAAGCTTTTTATGGCAGTAATTCTTATTGGCCCAATACCATATTCTTCGCTCGACCCATTCCTGGTCACCCGAGTAAATTTACCGGTATCGTTGGAGCGCACCATGGAGCTAAACGATCTGGTGCAATGGTCTTATTCGATGGCAATAGAGGTCGAAATGAAAATGAAGGGGCTGTTCAGCTTATAGGCGAAAGACTCAATAAAGTAGAGGCTTTGGTTTTGGATAATCTTGCAAGAGCCTACAAAAAGCATCACTTAACCCCCTATCCTTTAAGTGATAAATATTTTCTGTCTTCCACTCAAGTGAATGGTCATTTTGCCATTGCTTTAGTGGATGTCTTTGATAATGAACTTGTCTTATTGCAGGATAAGCAGAGGGAATTGCTTGAGCCTGTGCCTATGGTGAAAAGAAAAACTCCTCCTGTGATTCCTAGTCGTGTACAGCCACAATTAGAAGAGGCTACTGTTTTTATAAATGATATTCATTATGGCCCAGGTTTGGCGGATGTTCCAAAAGGTACGGCCAAATCTTTAAGGGTTTATCGTTATGAGTATGCTCCTCGTCATGCTGGGGGGCACTATGCCATGGGCATGGAGTCAGGGTGGGATTCCCGTCAAATTTTGGGCACCGTGCCCATCGAAGAAGATGGTTCCGTAATGTTTAAGGTCCCAGCCAATATGCCTTTTGCCATGCAGCCTTTGGATAGTGAAGGGAAAGCCTTACAAATTATGCGTAGCTGGACCGTGGCCATGCCTGGTGAGGTGGTTTCGTGTGTTGGTTGCCATGAAGATGCTTCTTCAGCTCCACTCAATAAACGAACTTTGGCATCTCGTAAAGCTCCTCAAAAGCTGACTCCTTGGTATGGCCCAACAAGAGGCTTTAGTTATCAACGTGAAGTCCAGCCTGTGCTAGATAAGTACTGTGTCGGGTGCCATACTAAAGATGTAAAAGATCCAGAGTTGAAAGATTATATTGCAAAAACAACTCGTATAAGAGGTGTGAGACCCAATATTAGCAAAGCCTATAGTGAAGTTGGCTTGCCTGACCTAACTGAATTTAGGAAATCATATTATGAAATTATGCCTTATATTAGGCGTAATGGCCCTGAAGGGGACTATCATTTATTGACTCCATTATCATTTCATGCTGATACAAGTGAATTAGTGCAAATGCTGCAAAAAGGTCACCATGGAGTGCAGCTAGATAATGAATCATGGGACCGACTCTATACATGGATTGATTTAAATGTTCCGCTTCATGGAACTTGGACGGAAGCTGGGAGTCGCCCTCAAATCGTAAAAAGGCGTTTAGAGCTTAGGGCTCAATATGCCAGTGTTTATTATAACCCAGAAGAAATTCTGAATCCTTATACTAAAAGTCATGATTTTGTTAAGCCACTATTACCAGAAGCGAGTGAGGAAGTAAGCATTGATGGCTGGCCATTAGCTAAAGAGGACGTCGCAAGTGCTTATGATAAATCACAGAAAATAACCCTAGATCTTGGTCGTGATGTTTCGATGGAATTACAGAAAATTCCTGCAGGGCATTTTCTAATGGGCAGCAATAAGGAAACTCCCATTGAAAAGCCTGTTTCCCAGGTCAGTATTAAGAAGTCTTTTTATATGGGGAGCACGGAAGTGTCTCTGCAGCAATTTCGTCAGTTCGATCCTGATTTCTTAAATGGTGTTTACGATATGCACTATAAAGATCAGGTGCATCGTGGTTATTACATGAATAACATAAAATTCCCAGCTATTAGGGTTTCGTGGGAGAAAGCCATGGCCTTTTGTGATTGGTTATCTGAAAAAACAGGCAGAAAAGTGAGCTTGCCCACTGAGGCACAATGGGAATGGGCCTGTCGTGCTGGTTCAGATTCGGATTTTAGCTACTCCGGTGATCAACGACCTGATTTTTCAGAATATGCCAATTTTGCTGATATTCAGCTGATCAAAATGGCGGTTAGCGGTGTGAATCCTAAGCCAATAGCTAATGCCAATGCCAAAATGGATTTTTTACCTAAGGAGGCTCAATATAACGATGGTGTTCTGCATTTAGCGCCTGTCGCATCTTATCAAGCGAATGCTTGGGGACTTCATGATATGCATGGGAACGTAGCAGAATGGACGAGGTCTGATAATCAGCCTTATCCGTATAATGCCACCGATGGCCGCAATAATAATAAACTCGAACGAAAAATCGTTAGAGGTGGATCTTGGCGAGATCGACCTTTTAGAGGCACAGCTTCTTACCGCTTGGCATTTCCAAGATGGCAAAAAGTCTTTAATGTAGGCTTTAGAGTTGTGATTGAATAGCTATAAAAGGCGTCTGAGAATGATATGAAAGAGGGTGAAACCCTTTTGACTCTATAGGCATATTTATCTTGCATTTTTCCTCATATGTGAAAAATGCTAAGATAAGTGCAGTGGTTTTACTACTTTCTGCCTAGATTTCTCCTCTACTACTGTGATTTTCTGCGATTTTGCCTACGGAGCCACAAAAAGCATCAATCCGGAAGACCAAGCCTGCTTGGTATTCGTTTGCTCATCGCTCCCTGAATGGAAAATTTTTCACACTTATCATCCTCAATATTATTATTGCATCCGGAGTCCTAGGCTTTAGTATTTTCGGTTTTTCGACCTTGTCTCATGTTCGAGCTTATGTTTATGGTGAAGGGATTTGGTCTAAGGCTCAGATAAGTGCAGTAGAGAGCTTACTGGAGTATATTGAGACTGAAGATAGTCTTCATTATTATGCTTTCCAGGAGCAAATGCGTATCCCCTTAGGTGACCGCAAAGCCCGTCTTGAATTGGATAAGGAGACTCCTGACTTGGATCAAGTTTACTATGGCTTTCTGGAGGGTGGTAATGCTCCTGAAGATATTGAAGGCTTGATTTCGCTATATTTAAATTTCCATGATTTTTTTTACTTAAAAAAATGTATTCATGTATGGGCTAAGGCTGATGGATTTATTGTTAAATTACGGGACAAGGGTGAAGAAGTTCATCGACTTATCCTTGCACAGGAGGTTTCTCCAAAAGTCAAACATAATTTGCTTGTACAAATTAGACATATTGATCATATATTAAGACCTCTAGCAGATGAGTTTTCTGCGACCTTGGGTGAGGCTTCTATATGGATGACTAAAGTTTTTAGCCTAGCTTTAATGGCTATGACCATTGGTTTAGGGGCGCTATTTATACTGATTACTTATCATGTTATCACTCATATTAGTAAGGGTTTGCGGGAGGTTTCCCATGCAGCGCAAGATTATTCTCGAGGTTCATTTGAGAATAGACTCGATATGCCCTATGGCGATGAAATAGGCGATTTAGGGCGTTCCTTTAATGCCATGGCTGATGATATTGTTGCGTATTCAGAAGAATTAAAGAAAGCCAAGGAGGCTGCTGAGGCCGGTACTAAAGCTAAGGCCGCCTTTCTATCAGCCATGAGCCATGAAATTCGTACACCCATGAACGGCATAATTGGTGTGATAGAAGTATTAAATAAATGCTCTAGTACTCCTCAGCAAAAAGCGTACTTAGATGTTTTAATGTCTTCAAGCGATGCCTTAATGCATTTGTTAAATGAAATATTAGACCTGAATAAAATGGAATCAGGGAAGATGGCCGTGGAAAAGATGCCTTTTGATTTGCAAGAGTTCATCTATGAGGTGTTTAATGTTTTTAAACACGCACACTCTTCTGAGGAAGTGGGTTTAAAGATTAATATTGACTCCAATGCAAGCCGTGCTGTTGTTGGAGATGTTAGTAAAATAAGGCAAGTTTTGAATAATTTACTGAGTAATGCGCTTAAATTTACTTCAGAAGGTTGCGTTGAACTTTCTATTATACTATTAAGTGATTCCTCTGATTATCAAACAATACGCTTTGAGGTTAAGGATACTGGCATTGGGGTGAGTCCTGAGCAAGAAGATCATATTTTTGATGATTTCACTCAGGCAGATATGTCGACATCGCGCTTATATGGTGGCTCGGGTTTGGGCTTGTCTATTTGTAAAAAATTAATTATGCTGATGGGTGGAAAGATGGGGGTCGATAGTCAGTTGACTATTGGGTCATGCTTTTGGTTTGAATTGGCACTTGAGAAGCGAAAAGAGGGGCGAGGTGAAAAAGATTCAAATGAAAGTGCTCATGAACTTGAACCAGTATCTGTGCCACAGCCTATGGCACAACTTACATCACAGGTTGATAAAGAATTTTATTCACAGCCCAAACTTAAAGTTCTTGTAGTAGAGGATGATGCCACAAATCAACTTGCATTAGAATCATTGATTCTGGATTTGGGGTATGATGTTGATTTGGCGAATGACGGTTTAGTGGCCTTAGATCAATATCAAAAAACACATTATGATTTAATTATTACAGATATGAAAATGCCTGGCATGGGTGGGGTCGAGTTGGCGCATCAAATCCGCCAAATCGAATCTGAAAAAGGAGGCTTTACACCTATTTTTGCTCTTACCGGTAGTATTAATATTGAAGATAAAGAAATGTGTCTTAAGGCGGGTATGGACGAAATTCTTTCTAAGCCTATAAAAATCGCTTCATTAAGCCACCTCATTGCACAATACATCTCGCCAGGCCCAAATGAAGTCAGTCAGGGCAAAAATGAAGTTGCCAAGAATGATGTCTTGTGTTTAATCGTTGAAGACAATGGAACAAATCAACTCGTTTTGTCTTCAATTCTTCAGCAGTTGGGTTTTATAAGTGAGATCGCAGAAAATGGACAAATAGGATTTGAAAAAGCAGCGCAAAACCACTACGATATAATATTTATGGACCTTAGGATGCCAGTCTTAAATGGTCATGAAGCCTGCAAGAAAATTAGAGAATTGCATTCGTATAAAGACATTCCTATCATTGCTGTGACGGCAAATACATCAGAATATGATCAGGAGGAGGCGAGGGCCTCAGGGATGAATGGCTTTTTAAGTAAACCCGTCAAGCGTGAATTGATAGAAAATGTTATGAAGAAGTTTAAGCTAAGCCAGCAAAGCGATTCTTAGTACGTTCAGTTGGAATCTTTGTCAGTTTCACTTCCGAGGTAGCGTAAGCCTAGAAGGGTCATGTCATCGGATTGGTCAG
Organism: Planctomycetota bacterium; assembly: GCA_015231345.1. Lineage (GTDB taxonomy): Bacteria > Planctomycetota > JADGBV01 > JADGBV01 > JADGBV01 > JADGBV01. The sequence goes on along the minus strand of JADGBV010000053.1, from coordinate 8,253 downwards.
CATTATCAGCATAAAGGTTAACTTCATGGTATAGATGGTTAAGGCAGGGCTTGAGATTAGCTTCATCAGGGAGAGCTTTGATTTCATCTATAAATCTCTCCATTGTGAAGAATTCACGTTTGGGATTCTCTGCTTCAGTGATGCCATCAGTATATAAAAAAAGACTATCTTGAGCACTAAGTTTTCCATGCCATGGTTTGTATTTATAACCACCAAAGGCACCGAGTAAGAGCCCTTTAGCTTCAGTTATAACTTCTGTCTTGCCACCTGTGCGTCTAATGATGGCAGGGTTGTGTCCGCCGTTATAAATGGTGATTTTTCCCGTTTTCTTGCATAGTATGGTTATGCATATCGTGACAAAAGTATTCCCTTCGTTATATAAGCAGAGCTGCTCATTCATATCCTCCATAAGCTTTTCGCAGGGGTGTTCAGCTTCAACTAATGATCTTAAAGTCGTAATCGCTCTCATCATATAAAGTGCTGCAGGCATACCTTTGCCAGCAACATCCCCCACCACCAACATGACTTGGTCATTTGGAAGATCTAGAGTGTCGAAAAAATCTCCACCAACGTGTTTCGCTGGTGTTATGATGGCGTGCACATCTAATTGGGGATTGTCAAAATAAGGCCTTTTCCGGGGCAGCATGCTTTTTTGTAAATGACCAGCTGCGCGCATTTCTTTACTTATTTGCTCAAATTCGTCTTTCGTGCGGTGGGCTTCTTTGAGTGCTTGGCTGCGTCTTCTCATTCGCTCAGTAAGCATCATAAGCAGGTTCTTGATGACCTCGGGGATGCAGGCGAAATTTCTCCAAAACACAAGCTCTGGTATGGCAAGGACTTCACAGTCACTTGCAGCAAGGACATAAGCAGACACAGCCTTGCCATCAATAATTGACATTTCACCAATGCATTCACCTGGCATAACTGCAAAGGAGTGCTGACAGTCTTGTTCGAGATAGATTTTCAGGCTACCTGAAATGTGAATATACAGAGTATGGTTCTCTTGTCCGGGCTCAAGAAGGGATTGACCAGAAATAAGTGACTTGACCTCACAGAGGGTCACTAATTGCTCGAGTTGATAGACGTCCACACCTTTAAAAAGGGGTGAGTGAAATGCTTTTACGAGGGCAGAGTCATACATAGAGATGAGATAATTAATATTTGAGTTAAGGTATTGTTTAATTTTTTGATATCACAATAAAGTCATTTTTCGGCCATCAAGTTATAAATTGTGATAAGACAGTTCTGGCACGATTTGATGATGAGATTGCAGATTTCCTTCGGTGAAATTTTTGATACTTTGGTTCATTCTCAGGCCTAAACTACACATTTCATATAAATTATCGAATAGACATGTGAATTTGGAGCAAAAATCACTAAGTGGCTGAAATTTAAACGCTTAGTCATACTGCCTTGTCCACATTTTGTCACCCTGTTTGAAACTAGAGAGTACAGAGTCATATTTGCTAGAAACTGTATCTATAATTGAAAGCAATTCGACGTGTCCATCAGAAAATAGATAGGTAAATTTTAAATCGGAGTGAAGGCCTGTGCGATTATCTGGGAAATATCGAAATGACTCACGGGGCACCTTTATCGCAGTTTGTGTATAGGTGCCCACTTTATTGTGTCGGGCAGGCACTTCAGCCATATAAATCGTGCCTTGCACATCTTCAATTTCATCGATAGATACAGAAAAACAACCGCTTCCAATTCCTGTAGCAGTGGTCTGGTTCAAAAACCCTTTGTTTTTAAGCCCATGGCCATTAATTGCATATGTTCTAGGAAGAAATGTCAGGTTTTCCTTCGGAGTCCTCACTAAATCATCATTAGGACAGACATAAAGTTTATAAGAAGAATGATCCTTGTTGATTTCATGAATACCTAATTTGACCTTCTTTTTTATATCAGATGTGAGTTCTCGACCATCGTAATCACTTAACCGATCATCCCAAGTAACGCCAAATTCTATATGTCTTCTTACTTCAAGCTGTGGAACTGCACTATTCCACCCTGGAGGTGGAAAATATTGGTTATTATCCTCCATATACAGTGAAGTTATTCCCCCTAAATTCTCTAAGTTACTTAAACATAAGATGGTTCTGGTTGAGGATAAAGACTCTTTTAAAACAGGAGAAAGTAAAGAGGAAAATATGGTGAGAATTGCCATCACCAACAGCAATTCAATTAGACTAAATTTTAATTTATGCCTAGAAGTAATTGAATACCAGAAAATAAATGACTCAATCATATTGTCTTGTCCACATTTTATCACCGGCTTTCCAGCCAGAATTAAAAAAATAATGACTACTAGAGACGGTATCAGGCATTGAAAGCAAAAGGGCGTGACCATCTGTAAATAGATAAGAGCCTTTTAGAGCGCCATGAAGTCCAGTACGTCCATCGGGATAATATCTCATGGATTCTCTGGGGATTCTAATGTTTGGGAGTGTGTAGGTGCCCATTTTAGTGTGTTTAGACGGAAGTTCTGCAAGATAAATAGTACCTTGAGTATCATCGATTTCATCAATTCTCACCGAAAAACCCCCGCTTCCTATTGCAGTCTCTGTTGTTTCACGTAAAAAACCTCTATATTTAGTGCCATTACCGTTGATGGCATAGGTCCTAGGAGCGGATGCATCGTCTAAATAGTTATTTGTTCGAGCTATATCATCTTCTGGGCAGACATAAATCTGATAAGCAGAATGATTCACATCCATATTCTGTGTTCCTAACTGAATCTCCTGTTTGGATGCCAGGCTAAGTTCTCGATCATCATAATCACTAAGTCTATCATCCCAAGTGATTCCATAATCTATATGCTTTCTGACTTCACGCTGTGGCTTAGAACCATCCCAGCCAGGTGGTGGGAAATACTGGCTATAATCATCAATGTATAATGCTGTTATACTGCCTAAATTATCGAGATTCTTTAGGCATATGATTGACCTGGAGGTCACTAAAGATTGTTTTAAAACAGGAGAGAGAAAGGAAGGCAGGATAACCATTATAGAAATCATTACCAGCAATTCAACGATTGTAAATGATGATAATGACAAGGTCGGGCGCTTGGCCCATGATTGATAATGTATAAGCAGTCTATTTATCATATAAAATATAGTTCAGTACCATGGTAATTCGTGGAAAAAATAGTAAAGAAATGATCTTGGATCTCTATGATTCATAAGAGATAATGTAAAGTTTATTGATAAAATCTAAATAGGCTACTGGTAATGTTAACAGCTTGTTTTTAGAACTGATATGTGAATACTATTCATAAGCCTTAATGAATCTACATAAAAGATTCTGCTTTCATACGGAGACTAAGTCACAGGAAATCCCTTTTTATTAATTAGGAGAAAGTCAATATGCTTAAATGTCTAGAGTTACGGTCTAGAAATCGGTTAATTCACACATTGATGATACTAATGGTTTTGCTAACAAGCTCGATAGCTGAAAGTAAAAATGTATTGTTACTGATGTCTGATGATTTAAATGACTGGATAGAGCCTTATGGTGAACATCCGCAGGCCCAAACCCCAAATCTCTCTAAGTTTGCAGAAAATGCTCTCGTCTTCAATAGAGCTTATTGTGGCTCCCCTCTTTGTCTTCCTTCGAGAACTGCATTCCTTTCTGGTTTGAGAGCGAGTACATCAGGTAGTTATGGAAAAGTAGGCGGAAAAGACCCTGAGAATATTCGTCTTGTCCAAGATGGTCGTTGGTCTAATATTCACACGCTTCCTGGTTTTTTCAAAGATGTCTTAGGATACAGAACAGGCAAAGCAGGTAAGATATTTCATCAGCATGATCAACATGATCCACGTTCGTGGAATTGGGGTGCCTTAGATGCCACAAGAGGTGTTATACCACCTTATCCAGGAGCAACCCCTCTTTCTTTGCATGGTTTGCGATTTCCTCCAAATAGTTGGTTTGCCCAAAGATTTGGACTGATGTGGGGAGTCTCATCACATACTAAATTGGAGCAAACTGGTGATGGGCGATCTGCAACTAAAATAGCCGGAATTATAAGGGATTTAAGTCATACTGAACATAAAGATACTCCGTTTTTTATCGGCTATGGAGCAGGTTCACCCCATTTACCTTGGTTTTACCCAGAGTCTATTCTAGAAGGTTTTCCACCCATAGAAGATATTATTTTACCGGCACTAAACTCTGCTGATAAGAATCAAATTGGACGGGGGAAAAGACTTGGTTCCTCAGTTCAAGATACTCATCAGTATTTTGAAGAACACCCTGAAACAGAAAGGATCTATAAGGAGGCTGTGAGAGGTTATTTGGCTAGCATAAAATTCTCTGATGCTTGTCTTGGAGTCGTACTTGATGCCCTAAATCACAGTGCCTATAGAGATAATACCATTGTTGTGATCATGGGGGATCACGGCCATCATTTAGGGGAGAAGTGGCACTGGGGAAAAAGTACGATTTGGGAAGAGTCAGCAAGAACACCCATGATGATCTACGATCCAACCATTATGGGGCGTGGTAATGGTAGAGTGTCAAATAAAATTGTTTCCCTTCAAGATTTGTACCCTACTCTTGTTGATCTGGTCGGTCAATCTAATAAACTACCTAATCATGTTGAAGGACGTAGTTTCAAGTCGCTTCTTGAAAATCCTGATAATCCAAACTTCAAAGGCTGGGCAATTACATCGGGAATTAAAGGCAAATACCATTCCTTCAGAACGAATAAATGGACATTCATCAAATATGAAAATGGTGACAATCAACTATACGATATCGTTAATGACCCTGGTCAGAATAATGATCTTGGGCAAAACTCATCCCCTGAGATATCAAATATTAAGCAGAAGTTACTAGAAGATACGAACAGAATTCTAGCTGGTAATGAGCCTATCCATTTTGATATCCATGGGGAATACATTTCATTAGGCGAAGAAAATCCAATAGAGCCAGAAGTCCGCAGATTATTTATTCGTAATAGATACGGGGATAAGGTCTATAATAAGCGAACTGACGAGAATGAAATCGACTCTTTTATCCAGACGCTACCCAATCTTGTTTTGCCTGCTGGTTTATACTACTATAAAGTATTCAATGAAGGTAATACAGTCGTAAATCAAGGCTCTTTTGTAATCAAGCTAAATATAGCTGATATACAGTTAGCAGCTAAACTAAATACCCCTATGAATCAATCGATTGCTGAATATGCAACAAATGCAGATGAGAAAATGCCTCTAACTTTTAAAATTGAATCTGGAGATGATTGGCTAAACCTGAATAGTGATGGAGGGCTTAATGGAACACCACTCATAGATGGGTTACACAAATTTACCGTTAGTGTTACAGATGGTGTAAGTGTGGCACGGGCCATGCTTCAGATTGACGTTGAAAGCAGTGCAGATAATAATGTGTTGATTAATGGTGACTTCTCCAATCCTTTTAATGCTGGATGGCATAAGATTGAGGTCAGTCCAGCACGTGCTAGAATGAAAGTCGTTAATGGCAAGTTGGAAGTGAGCTTGAGTCATGCGGGGGCCAAAAGTTTCTCCGTAGGTTTAATTCAGAAAAAAATCGAATTAAAATCTGATGTAAAGTATTCGCTCAGCTTTGATGCAAGAGTACAGATGGCCAGACCCATAAGAGTAGCCTTGCGCAGAGGAGGCCAAATTGTATTTGATCGTACTTTAATGCTGGATTCGCAGCATTTGAGCTATAAACTTGAAGGCATTTGCCCTAGTTCAGCATCACTTTATGAACTCAAATTTTATGTGGGTGGAAATGATATGCCCATTATATTCGACAATATCATTTTAAGCACAAGTGAAGATGATACAGAAAATGAGGTTGTAAACTGGAAATTCACCAGTGCCAACGACCTTCATCTGGGTGATTTAGTTGTTATGAAGTCATGGATTGAAAAAGGATTTGATTTAACATGGTTTAAGGATCGTTCGAAATCGGCTTGTGAATTCTCTAGAGATTGGGGGGCTGAGCTTCTGGTTTCTGCCGGTGATTGGACCGGTGGGTTTTGGAATAAACCGTATAATATTGAATTATGGCCGGATGAGTATGATCGTATTCTTCAAGCTGGAAAACTTGTCTATGATAATATGAAAAATGGTTTTGATCTCTACGGACTGGATCTACTCTTTTGTGTGGGGGATCACGAGGTTGGAGATAACACTGGATGGAAGCTTAATACGACATATGCGCGGCAAGTTCCTGCCTTTAAGGAGGCATGGGGTAATGCGTTTACAAAAGATGAGCATGGCAACTCCATATATACAGAAAAAATTGGCCAAGCAGAAGCTCGACCTATGGGCACTGACTATGAAGATACATCTTTTGCGGTTATTAAGCATAATGTCCTCTTTGTAAGTTTGGATCTACATGAATGGGAAGGAGCCAATATTGAGAAGTCTAATGTTTACAAACCCATTTGTGTTAAGGCAGATCTTGATGAACCACATGCTCAATGGCTGGAAAGTGTCCTTTCTGAAGGTAATCAGCATCCCGATGTTGATCACATTGTCGTTTTTGCTCACTACGCCATTATGCCCGCCATCACCTGGTGGCATAGTAGTTGTTTTTATGTCTATGGCCGTGAAGCCTCGCCTCTAAATGCACTGCTGAAAAAATATAATGTGGATGTCTATATGTCCGGTGAAGTTCATGCCCACTCTGTCAATATGGACCCTGACTCTAAAGTAGTATACCTCTCTCATGGTTCTCATAATGAGTTAGCAACATGGGAAGTCTCGGGAAAAGAATTAAAAATAAAATTATTTGAGAAAAATAATGTTGAATACCCAGAAAATAAAAAATCATGGTATGAAGAAACTGGAGTCATGACGATCAGTAAGGTGAACGGCGAAAAAACTGTTTCAGGCATGGGGAGTATGGCACCCATCGATCATCGAGGGCTTTTGTGGAATTGGGATTTTGATGCCAATGAAATGCCCGATGAATTTATAAACAGAGGTCAAGGAAGTGAGCGATACATGAGCCTATGGACACATGAAGTTCATGAGGTTTTTGCAGATATTGATCGCAAGAAGAGAGTGAAAAAAATAGTTCCTTACGATATCTCGATGACAGCAGGAGTTATAGGAAATGCTGTGAAGTTCAATGGAAATCCAAAATCACATCTTGGCGCCTTCAGAAATTACATAGAACCTAAAGATACGAATAATCCTGGAAAAGCAAATTTTAGCCGTACCGGAGTGATAACTTATGATAGAGGCTTGTCTTTATCAGCATGGGTTAAAACTACGATGAATGGAACCGGTACAATTATGTCGGTAAATAGCGGGTACTTTAACTCAGACAACAGAGTGCTAGCACTAAATACAAAGAATGGAAATTTTGCCATCGGTTCTTCGCAGTTAATAACAACCTCAAGTGTGATTAACGATGGAGATTGGCACCATGTCGCCTTTGCACAAGAGCGTGATACAAGTACAGCAGAGGCGAAATTATATGTTGATGGTCAACTGGTTGTTAAGAATGTGCCTGTAAATTTTAGGGGCTATAATGGTACGGATTTTCGTAGCTGGGAGTGTCATATAGGAAATCGCTTTGATCTACAGGCTGGATTAGATGGTGCGGTTGATGACCCTGGATTCTGGATGGGTACACTTACTCCAGGAATGATTAAAGCTATGTATAATTCAGTCAAAAAATCGAATCTTAAATTTAATGCTGCCCAGATGGATGACTTATTTCATTTATTTCGCAGTAAAAAGGCTGGACGTATTGGTGGTAAAGACTGGGTTTATACTCGTTTTGAGAATGTAAGTCATAATCCAGGTAAGATTATCGAAAATAATAATAAATTCACTGTTATCTTAGGCGATAATGGCGAATGTATGAAACAAAAATAAGCGATAAAAAAGGTGTTTGTATGAGAAATTTAAAACTAGCGTTAACATTATTACTGCTCTGCTTTCATTTGTCTTATGCAGGCACCTTCAGCATAGAAAATGATGCATTAAAAGTCTCAATAGAGACCCCTTCTGGTTTGATGAACGTATTGGATAAAGAGAATAAGTATTCATGGCAGCAATTTAAACCGGAGGAACGCATTCATATAAAGAAGTTTACAAAAAAATATAGAAAAGTAGATCAATCGGCATTTGCGAAATTTATAATCTCAAATGCTATTGTAAATCACAGAAATCATACCCTAAGCGCTAAGGGAAGCTTCAAAGGCAGTACTTTTAAGATTGAAGTGAAGCTTGAGGGGCGTTCACTAACGGTTAAAGTTGGCAA
>JADGBV010000539.1 GCA_015231345.1 Planctomycetota bacterium | reverse complement strand
CAACATTCATGTACGCTGGCTAAATGTTTAGATAACTTTGGGTATGACTTTTTAGTTTTTTGCATCAGCTTATTGATGCGTATACCACCTTTTTCTTCCATTCTTGCTGCGATAATGGTGATAGGTATATGCGAGGGAAGTTTGCGAGAATTAAGTTCTGTCAAATAGGGACTGCCTGGGATAAGGTCGGGGCCAGCTTGGCCTGTGCCATCAACTAAGGCATCAGGAAGTTCGGCTTTTCGTTTGAATAAGCGTACAAGTTGTTCTCGAGTTTCCGATATAATGCGTAAGCGTGCAAACTCCGAACCTTGGTTGGGAGGTGCCACTGTGACTAGGCGTGTAATGGCAGGGAAGTGTCCTGGGGCTTTGAGAAACTCTTGGCTGGTGATTGCATCTCTAGAAACAAGTCCTCCCATGCTATGGGTTATGATAAATATTTTCTGGATACCAGCCTGCTTAGCAGATTCTAGACAGGCAAGTAGAAGCTCCGCAGAATCTCCTGGAGATTGATCATTAGGGTACTCGAATCTCAGAACTTGTTCTTGACGTCCAGCTAGTTTTGGGGCTAAGGTGTCCCAGATCGTGCCGATTTCGTCCAAGCCATGTACGAGAAGAATGGCATGATGGGGAGATTTATTGGTGTTTGCAGCTTCTTTGCTAGCATTCTCAGGAGGGGAATTGCTTGAATTCGAAATTCCTGAAGCAGACTGTTTGAAAGGTTTCCATTCGTCATTAATATAATTAAATAATCCAAAACGACTCAAAGAAGCAGCTACTTGATCTGGATAATTCTCTTTTAGCCATTGCAATATTTTATCTTTTTTTGCGTCCTGGCCTTGTAACTGACTAAACAATAGGAGTGTAAGAAGAAAGGCCCAATAGAATGAAGTGGCGAAGGATATTCTTTTGGGTTTTAGTTGCATCTAGAGAGGAGGGCGAAAGTAGGGGGAAGAAGTTTCGAAAAACTCATATAATTCAATGAGATAAGATTTCTGCACTAATTATACGCCGCTGAAGTAGGCCTCAATTTATAGCTAAGTAAGATATGCTTAGAGTATAAAGCTTGAATCAAATTTTGGCGTATCTACTGAAAGAGTTTTCATTTATTTTATAGCTTTTATTTATATTAACTTAGAATCTCCTTTATGAAAGCTAATACTTCATTTGCCTCCCCAGAGAGATCTGATACCAAAGATCTTAAGTCAGGTAGAGCCTCTCTTTTATCTGAGGATAATCTCCAGGCCATCATTGATGAAATGCCTATTTTGGCAATGGTTATTAATGAAAATAGGCAAATATTGCTTTGTAATCAGAATTTGATGGATCTATTAAAGATAGAGTCACCAGAGGAATTTCTGGGGAAAAGACCTGGTGAAGCAATGGCTTGTATTTATGCAAATAAAGGCGCTGGCGGCTGTGGAACGAGTGAAGAATGCCGTTATTGCGGAGCCGTGAATGTCATTTTAGATTCGATGAAAGAGAAAAAGAGAATTTCAGGCGACTGCCGGGTGAGTATTGATGGAGATGATGGAGCTTGTTCGCTTGACCTTAAAGTGACAGCGACACCTTTAAGCTTAGAAAACTCCAATTATACAATCGTTTTTATCAGTGATATTAGTGCCGAAAAAAGGCGGAGTATACTTGAACGCGTCTTTTTTCATGATATCAAAAATACGGCAGGTGGAATTATGGGCTTGTCTGAAGTTATTTCGACAAGTGATCATATGGAAGGGCAAGAAACCCGGGAAATGGTCAATATGCTTAAAGATGCAAGTAATCGGCTTATAGAGGAAATTAAATCTCAACAGCAAATCCTAGAAGCTGAAAAAGGTTCTCTTAAACCTCTTTTTACTGAAACATCTAGCAAAGACTTGGTTGAGAGTGCTGTGCACCTTATGTCTCACCACCGTGTGACTCTCTCCAGAAATATCTCTTTGAAGTCAGATAATGTTGTTTCATGTCTTTTTAAAACTGACATAAGTCTATGCACGCGCGTTTTAGTGAATTTAGTGAAAAATGCAGTGGAAGCCAGTGAGAAGGGCGCTTCTGTTGAAATTCAGGCTTATACTGATGGGGATGATCTCATTTTTGAAGTTCATAACCAAACAGTGATGTCTGAAAGCGTAAAACGCCAGATCTTTCATAGGTCATTCTCAACAAAAGGCCATGGCCGTGGTCTAGGGACTTATAGTATTAAGTTGTTTTCAGAGAAATACCTTAGAGGCAAAGTGAGCTTTACTTCAGAAGACGAGAAGGGGACTAGCTTTTTCTTAAGGGTTCCAGCCAATTTTGAGGAATAATTTTTGGCTAGAAAGTAGCATTTCGGTTCATCTATAGCCGTCTTTCTTGGCTCATCTATATCTGTTATTCGCCCCTTAT
>JADGBV010000538.1 GCA_015231345.1 Planctomycetota bacterium | reverse complement strand
TGTTGGCGTTGATGACGACTCCAAGCCCATACTCAAAAACAAGCAGAAGACTTTTATCCGTTTTGTCGTATTGGCTGACAGCAAAGTGCTCTTTGACCACACCCTAAAACACGGAGAGAGCTCAAAAAAATTATCCGTCAACACCTCTGGAGTGCACGAACTAAATTTAATTACCGAGGAACCACAAAAAGTTCATCACCGCGTTGAATTTCAAGCCGTATGGGCCAATGCCACTTTCAAAGGTGGCAAACCTAAAATTGTACCCTTGGAGAAATACATCCTCACACCCAAGGAGAGCTCGAAGCCACGCATCAATTCTTCCAAAATATTTGGTCTTCGCCCAAACGCTCCACTACTCTACACCATCGCCACTTCTGGTGCTAGGCCCATTAGCTTTAAAGCAGAAGGCTTACCTGAAGGAGTTATTATAAATTCTGAAAATGGTCGCCTTTATGGAAAAACAAATCAAATGGGAGACCATAAAATTAATCTTATCGCTAGCAATAAACATGGACGTGACGAATTTAATCTAACCCTCCGTGTTGGCAATCAGGTCTGCCTAACTCCACCCATGGGCTGGAATAGTTGGTACTGCTGGAGTGAATCCGTAAGTAGCGAAAAAGTCAAATCTATCGCCAAGGGCTTTGTTGATAAGGGTCTTATTGATTACGGCTGGACTTATATTAATATCGACGACTGCTGGGGAGGACCAAAACGCGGTGGAAAATTCAATGCTCTTATGGGCAACGAAAGGTTCCAAGACATGAAAGGATTGTGCGACAGCATACACGATATGGGACTCAAAGTAGGACTCTACTCCACTCTCTGGATGTCTTCCTTTGGTGGTTTCATCGGCGGCACAGCTCCTAATCCTGAAGGCAATTATAGCATGTTTCACGCATCCAAAGATAAGGTTTTACAAGAAGGACAAATCTTTGGACGTTGCCCCGAATCTCTCATCACGAGAGCTGCCACTATTGGCCCCTACTATTTAGTCGATAACGATGTTAAACAATTTACAGAATGGGGCATCGATTATGTTAAGTATGACTGGAACGAAAGAATCGACCAAGAAGAACTCAACGACCATATTAAGTTTCAGCAAAAACTCCCATGGCCCCATAAAGGGAAATACCCTTTCGATGAAGAACAGCGTAAATATGAATACTGGACCCGCCGCTTCCACGACTCATTTCGCGAATCACCAAGAGATATGGTGCTCAGTTTATCACCACGAACGACTTTCACTTCAGCTCCCATAGTCAGCAAGTATTCAAATTTATGGAGAACGACTAACGACATTATCGACACATGGGTCAGCATGAGCGAAAGCTTTAAAAACGACCACTGGCGTAAATACCAAAGCCCAGGGCACTTTAACGACCCCGACATGCTTCAGTTTGGCAACAAAGGCATCCCCAACCAATTCGTGCGAACACTCAAAGAAACTCGCCTCACTCCTGATGAACAATACACACAGATGAACCTATGGAGTATTATTGCTGCCCCGCTGCTCATCAGCTGCGATATTGATTCAATGGATGAGTTCACCTTAAACCTACTGAAGAACCGTGAGGTCATTGCAGTCAATCAAGACCCGCTAGCCAAGCAAGGCAAACCAGTCTACGTTGAAGGAGATCTGCAAGTTTGGCTGCGCGAACTCGAAGGAGGCGAAAAAGCCATCGCCCTATTTAATCTCGGCTACGAAACCAAAGAGATAAAAATCGACTTTGCCAAAATTGGGCTTACCGGCAAGTGGAACCTGAGAGATTGCTGGACTCATAAAACGGTTGGTGATTTTCAGAATTCATGGTCAAAAAGCATTCGCGGCCACGCTTCTTGTTTAATTCGCATGAGGAAGATATAGCAGCATATAACATATCGGCTTACAAGATCCTTCATCGCCCCTTATCGTATTGCCAAGAGGTTCATTAAGCTTAGTTTTCTGGCCGCTGCAGTAATCTCAACATAAGGTTATCATAATAGCCATCATTATGATTGCCATATCTTCGTTTAGAAATCAGTCGCACGACAATACACTTGGTTTTAGCAGGTAAAGCCTGAGAACAGGTTTCTTTCACCCACCTAGAGCAAGTGCTGACCTCGGAAGATAACCAAGTGGAGATCAGATCTTTCTCATCCCAAAACTCAAGTGTAACTTGTGAGGAATCACTCTCGCCATATTTTCTCATATAAGCAGAGAAAAACACCCAAGAGTGTCCATCATGAGAGTCGTCAAGTATTATATTCTGAACAAGCTCAGCTTGAGAAGAAGAGGGTGGATAAAAATACGCCTTTCCATTTTGAGGCGAAGGATCACTCAATCGCTGTTTCCATGCCAATTTATTTGGAGAATGCCAACCTTGAATCCTTCCATCA
>JADGBV010000537.1 GCA_015231345.1 Planctomycetota bacterium | reverse complement strand
TTTTCATTTCCGACAATGGCGGCCACGAGGCCTCGCCATCCTTACCCCTCAAGGGAAAAAAGGGAACCTATTGGGAGGGAGGCTTACGCGTTCCTTTTTGCGCCCGTTGGGATGGCGTCATTCCCGCAGGGCAAAAACTCAGCGATCCTGTGATTTCCCTCGATATTATGCCTACCTTCATTAAAGCTGCCGGGGGTAAGGTCGATCAAGCATGGAAACTCGACGGTGTAGACTTGATACCCTATATGACAGGCAAAAACAAAGATGCACCGCATGACACCCTTTACTGGGCATGGAACGGAGGCAGAAGGCTAGCCATACGAGAAGGAAAGTATAAAGCCATCACCAACAATGGAGGCAGCAAATTCTACCTCTACAACCTTAGGGAAGATATTTCCGAAAAAACGGATCTATCGACCAGCAAGCCCGAAACGCTTAAGGAGTTAACCCGCAAATTATCCAAGTGGGAGCTGAGCCTGATGCGTTCCCAGTGGGGCTGGAATAAAAAATTGGGCTACAAGGTTCCCGGCTTTGGGAAACCCGAACCTTATCATGACCCAGATTACGTTATAGAATAATAATTTCGAAATCCTTTATTTCAACTTTGACATACATGTTATGCCTGAAGGTAGGTATTCACCGATGAGAAGCCACCTACACCCACAATGCAATAATGATTGAACAGGTCTTTAGGCTGATAATGGTATCAAAATATACACGAAAGACTTTTACTTGGATCTATAATATGATAGGAGCACAACAATTATACTGTTTTGGAGGCCACGTCTATTGCCTACTTTGCGCACGACATTTGTACTCATGAGAATAACATTTGCGATGGCATGTATTTTATATTCTGGATTCTCAGCAAACCACAAAAGCAATGACTTCTACTGGGATGCAGTAGTCGTCTTGCACAATGATAATCATTGTAGCCCCTTAGCCAAAGGTCATTCTGTAGATGAAATTTATGAATGGATTAAAGGCATGTTTAAATATCATGAATGGTTTCATCTTGAAATTGAAATGGCTTTTGACGGAACCGGAAAGTACTCCATGAACATTACGGACCGGCTAGGTGCTGAGCAAAAATTCACTGACCTGATATGTCGAGACAGGGCTGCTTTTGCTCAACTTTCCAACTTGTTCTTCATTTCTAGTGGCAAAAGAAAAAGTGCCTTTTATATCGATAATTTTAAGCTAGAACTTTTAAAAATGAGTAAATAACTTAATATTCTTTTCTGTTGAAATTCAAGCAGTGCATAGTTCTTTCTAGTTTTTTCGGAAATATATCTTGCTTTGCACCAGAACGACTAAAATGTTGGTCTAAAATTTTCACACGACCCGAGCAAAACAAGCTCAAGAGCTGCTATGATGATATCTCTATGAAAAAGACCGTATCAATAATACTCATTTTCATAATCAGCAGCCCCGCCTTGGCAGACATTAATAGCAGGACAGGAGCCATCCACTTTGATGCTGATGCGGATGGCAACGAAGAGATGCGGTTAAACTCAACCGGGCTGGGCATCGGAACCACTCCTTCCAGCAACCTTCAGGTTCAGGGCAATACCCTCATCACCGATAAGCTCATCATTGGCTCTAGCAGCGGCTCTGCCAACCTGCATATCTCTGGCACCATGGGCGTGAGCTACCAATCGGTCGACTCCGATACAGAAATAGGCGGCCATTCAACCATTCTTGTAGACAGCCTAAGCGGCAACACAACCATCACTCTTCCTTACGCCGGCAATGTGGAAGGTAGGGTCTATACCATCAAGAAAACCAGCGCCGAAAACTCGGTCTGGATTTCTGGAGGTGGCAATTTGGTGCCCACGGGACTAGCCGAGTCCACCAAGGGTGCGCTCAAAATTTGCAGCACTGGAGAAAAGTGGATGGTGCTAAGTTCCTACGAGGCCATGGACACCGTGGCGCCCGAAAACATGATTGCTTGGTACAAGCTGGATGAAACCAGCGGCAATACCATTTACGATGCCACGGACAATGGTAACGATGGAACGGCAGAAAACTTTGCGGCCGAAAATATTGGCTCGCAAGGAGTCTTCGACAAAGCCTTGGAATTTGATGGCAGCGATGACAAAGTCACTTTCAACGACATCGATGCCATGGATCAAGCTCAGCAATTGACCTTTTCGTGCTGGTTCAAGCAGGATGTACTGGATCAGAAGGGTCGAATCATGTCTAAGGCTTCATATGAAATCTTAATATGGGATAATGGAATGATGTACTTCGGCTTTAATCGGAATGGTCCGGGTGATTTAGATCGGGGCTATTTTGACTACAGCACGGCCTGTAGTGCAGGGCAGTGGCATCACGTCGTTCATAGGTTTGACGGCACTCAAACCGGTAATGATAATCGTTTACAAGCCT
>JADGBV010000536.1 GCA_015231345.1 Planctomycetota bacterium | reverse complement strand
CCAATGGGGGGCGCCACGACCAAGAGGTTGGCATTCGGGAGTTCGCCCATGGAATGATGCTATTCGGCATCACTTACAGCGTTGGCGTTATGTTCCAAATTTGGTGGCTTATTTACCTGGGCCCCTTGCCCAGTGCCATCCTCTGCCTCAGGGGGCTTTTTCTGACCACGAAAGCCAAATTGGATGAGCGTCAGCAACTTCACGACTATCTTCAAAGGGATTTGCTCAAAATTTTAAGGTTAGGCTGCCAGGAAAAGGAGGATTTTGCCAAAGCAAGCTCCGCTTTGGGACTGAAGCAGCTTCCAAACCGCATTGCTTTCCTGGAATATGAGCCCTTTTTAAATCATGAGACTCACAATCCTCACGCCAAACTAAGCAATCAAGAAAAGTACCTCACCCTTCCCGACCCCAACGGCCACCTCGTCCTCTTGACCTACACCGATGACGAAGCAAGTTTTGAAAACCTACTGAAGCAAATGCTGGATACCGATGCCTCGGGGACAGCCATCGCCTTCTGGGCCCACGAACTCATCACGGAGCCTTTTTCCATGGACACCCTGATGCAAACCTTTGCCGAGGCCAAAGCCATGAGTGAAGGCGGTATGCTCAAGGCCAGACTTGAAGAGATGGACGAAAAAGCCGCCTACCCCCAACAAAAACAGGACCATTTCCTGGCCCAGATCGGCGAGGGGGAGGTGATAAAAGCTCGAGAATTGTGGCCAGAACTATCCGAGGACCTTTTGGCTCATACCCAAGGAGATCCACAGCTGTTGCAGTCTTTATACACTGAACTACTCATCCTCATCGCACCCAAAGCGCGGCCTTTGGGTTGCCCCCCAAAATCCTTCAGACAGAATTACTTGGCTTTAATAGACAAGCTGCGCAGCGATGTGGAGCCACGCTCCATTCAAAAACAGGTCGATGAGCACGTGATTCAATTCCTTGAGCAGTTGAAGCTACCCACGGTAAATAGGCAACACGCCGAACGCGTGGAAAAAGCGTTGAGTTTCATTCGCACGCAATTGGCTTACCCCATCACCCTGGAAGATGTTGCCAGCGAAGTGAAGGTGAGCGCCTCTTACCTGAAAAAAATCCTCAAGAAAGAAACAGGCAAAACATTTATCCAGTGGCTCCAAGTCGAAAGACTATCCGAAGCATCGAAGCTCCTCAAAAACACCGATCGAAATATTACTGATGTCGCCTTTTCCGTTGGCTACAACGACTCGAACTACTTTTCTACGGCCTTCAAAAAGGAATACGGTCTCACACCGACCCAGTTTCGGCAGGATTTGGAGGCAAATGGGTCAAAGTAAAGGGATACTATGCCCCAACCTTCACCAGATTATTTTGTAAGAATATCATTTCCACAATAAATTTATCCCTAAAATAGATAAAGACCACCACCTAACCTTCCCAAAACCGAAACCTTATGATATTTACATGGAAAATCCCCTTATAATAACTAGCATAATATACCTGGTCTATTGAAATTAAATTCAAAGTAAAAACCATAATAACCCCGTAGTTCCCATAATATCCCTATAACCGAGAGTAATGACCCCCACCGAACTAGAATCCATCATTTCCCGCGACGAAGACAGCAAACACCAGTTCAAAGCTGATGTCACCAACGAACATGCCCTAGCCACCGAAATCATTGCCTTTGCCAATGCAATGGGGGGCATCATTGTCATCGGCGCCTCTGACAATGGAAGCATCAGCGGATTAACCCGTCAAGACATAGGCCGACTCAACAACCTAGTCTCCAATGCATCTTCCAACCAAGTTCGTCCCCCTATCAATCCCATTAGCGAAAACGTCCAGTTTGACGAAGGCTTAGTCATGGTCGTGCATATTTCAGAAGGCATATCCAAGCCTTATAGCGATAAAAATGGCGTAATCTGGGTCAAAAGTGGCGCCGACAAACGCAAAGCAACCAGTCGTGAAGAGGTCCAACGCATGTATCAAAGTGCAGGTCTACTCCATGGAGATGAAGTACCCGTCCCTAGCATGGGGGTAGAAGATATTGACATTACTGTCTTGAGTCAGTATTACGAAAAAGAGTATGATGAGCCCTTAGAGGAAGCAGGTTTATCAATACCGCGACTTCTTGAAAACTTGAATTTATGCAGAAATCAATTACTCAACATTGCCGGCGCCCTTCTTTTTGGCAAAAATATTACTCATAAGCTTCCGACCTTTCTCATCAAGTGTGTATCCTACCCTGGAGCAGATGTTGATGTAGAGCGTTACTTAGATAGCCAGGACATTTCTGGAGTCCTGAAGCAAGTCTACGAGGATACTATGGGCTTTATTTTAAGAAATGTAAAACGAGTTCAGGGAGACCAAAATGTGAATTCACTTGGCGAACTGGAAGTCCCAAAGGTTGTTTTTGAAGAGTTGATTGCCAACGCACTGATCCACC
>JADGBV010000535.1 GCA_015231345.1 Planctomycetota bacterium | reverse complement strand
ATATTAGGTGTCATTCTGAGTGAAAAGGAAAAAACTCTTAAACGCTACTTAAAAATGAATCTGGAAGAGTTAACAAATAGTTACTTAAGAGATTCAAACAGGAATTCTATTCAAAATAAAATAACCAGCGTTTGCTTAAGAGTGCAACAAGGCATCAACTTCCGTCGTTCGGATGCTCGAAGTCTACGATACAGCCCCTTTCTCGTAGAGCAAAAAGGGACCCCTCACACACCTGAAAGCATACAAGCTCACTTAAACCGCTTTGAAGAGAATTTCCCCATTATCGATAGGATTACAGGTTCACGCCAAGTTGTGAGCGCTGAAAGCCTAACTTTTGATCCCAATGAACATGGTTTAACGGAAAAATCTTTAAGTGCTTATATGGAAGAAGCTAATGAGTATTTAGAAAACTCTCAACGCCTCGCTAGGCAAATTCGCATTATTATCGTCCCAGGTTGTGGACCTGGCTCATTTGAAAGTGTTACAAATTCACTATGCATCCCTCTTTACCCCCCAGCAAGCATGCAACAGGAGACTACACTATTAAGTGCCTTAGCTGACTTTCTCTACCAAGTAAAATTTGTTAATGAGAGTTGTGACCGGGAAGAGGAACTTTTAGATATTATCAATAAAAAGTCTAAATCACGCATTAAATCAGGCACTCATGAGTCCAAGTTGAAAATCACTCATCTGCTTAACCAAGAGCTTATCGCTCTTATGGGCATAAAGCAGGGCGTCATCAACCCACCTAATATCTCTAACATACTAGGACAAATTATCCTGGGTGCAGA
The DNA here is from genome assembly GCA_015231345.1 of Planctomycetota bacterium. Classification (GTDB taxonomy): domain Bacteria; phylum Planctomycetota; class JADGBV01; order JADGBV01; family JADGBV01; genus JADGBV01. Next base: position 1,642 of record JADGBV010000535.1, on the reverse strand, counting down.
TAATACGATGATTTACCGTGAGCTTAGACACCTTTCTGCCCCACAAAAACAGGCTAGAATGAAGTTACTGCGAGATAAGTATTCTATTGGAAAACGCAACATCCCCATGGACGAGAGAGTTGCCTTAGCTGTTCGACCTCAAATACCAGTAGAGGTAAGAGATAAGCTAAAGAAAGACTTAAAACTATCACTCTTATACCATCGTCTACCTGACCACTTGCGTATCCAGACCCTAGATGAGCTTTACGATTTGGCCACACTCCATTATCATTATGAAAAAGTCAATGAAGGCTACCTTATCTTTGAACTCATCATCAAACTTTCACCTGAGTGTTTAGAAGCATTTTGGGGGCTAGGAACTTGTGCCAGACATCAAGAAATGACTGAAATCACACCTGCCAAGAAAACATCTGTCGCCATTAGTGCATTTCGCAGATTTATAGAATTCCCAGAAACTGGAATTTTTTGGAAGAATCGTTCTCTCGAGATTATTAAAAAGCTTTCCGGAACTGATTAAATTCATATATATCATTGTTTCTGCTACTGATTTAAGGCTTTCCAAATGAATAAGATTATACTTCTTTGCTTTTTTCTGTTTTTTCAAACTGTCATGTCTGCTGAGAATCTCTCCAGTCATATACCTCAGGGTCTTAAGAAGTCAGTCGAGAGAAAAGCCTCAGCTGTAGTTCCACAGGTCAATTACCACAGTACACAAACAAAACAAATCATAAACGAACAAGCTTACGTTCAAAATTCTGACGATCACTCCCTCCTAACACAAAATTGGCTTAGCTCATTTAAGGCTATGCGCTCTTCCAGCTTCAATATTATCATTATTTACGAAGTTTCACATTCCATTAATTCCATTGAGAATGTATCATCTGCTAGAAACTTCGGTAATGTTATTTTTTTTGAGTATCAAGTTGGCGAAAGACCAATTACTCGAATTGCTATTCCAGCCAAAAGCATATTGTCTATGGCTGAAAACCCCTAACTAAGGCATTTCACAATACGCATAGATGCTAAAGGAGAGTAATAAGCCACCCTTAGGGCCAGCTTAATTATTCTGGGGACATATACCGGTAATCGACCTAACCACCAAACGTTTTGCATTATCTGTTAATCACTATTTATTCATAAATTACTAGAGCACTCATGAAACATCAATTCATCAATCAAGATTCCAAAGATGATATCATAAATCTTTTCACTTCAGTTTTTTCTGATTCAGAAGGCAAGGAAGAAGGCTTGCTTATTGGCAAGCTCACATCGGAGTTATCGTCAAAAATAGACAATCATAACATAACTTGCCTTGGCACTTATGTGAACAAGAATCTCGTTGGGTCGATATTCTTCACTCGTCTTATTTTCAAAGAAGATATCAGTGTTTATATGCTTGCGCCAGTAGCTGTTAGCACACAGCACCAAAGCCAAGGAATTGGAAAATCTCTTATTAATCATGGCATCAAATGCCTAAAAAGTCAATCAGTTTCTGTGCTTGTTACTTATGGCGACCCGGCATATTATTGCAAAACTGGGTTCACCCCCTTAGCAATAGATATCATTCAAGCACCGCTTAAACCTTCTATGCCAGAAGGTTGGCTAGGTCAATCATTAACCGACGACCCTATTCCTACTTTAG
>JADGBV010000534.1 GCA_015231345.1 Planctomycetota bacterium | reverse complement strand
TAAAAATGGCGAAACTCTAGTCTAGGCTAGGGCCTCGATTAAGTATATTTAAGAGGCTGAGCATTTATGCCTATCACTACTTTGATGATGCTATTTTCCGCAAGTGATATCCACTATGCGACAGACTCCCATAGGAACGGTTAATTTTATTCTATTATTGCTGATTTTGAGTTCCTTGCCACTTAGGATATCAATGCATTTGCTTGCCCGAATATTTTGGAGAATCACCTCGACATCATGATCAGCGGGTGAAACATAACCTGGATCAATGAGTGTGACCCTGATATGCTTATCATCAAGGCGAGCGGCTATGCTATGGGTTTTGCCGATAATGCGTACTGGCATTTTAGCCGCTCCTTTCTCTAAAGCCATCTTGACCGTATCCTTGTACTTGTCAGCCGAATGCTTCTTGCCATTATTATCATAGAAGTCTACTCCATCAGTTTGGATCATTTCGTTGAAACGTGTTCCTGTAAGGCTCATTTCGCTAGGGACTATGGGTATAAGGCCATAAGGCATTTCGGGTAGAAAGTTGAGCGTTCGGCGATGAACATTGTAAGCATAGCTTGAAAAATCGTAATCAGGAACCATCGCTGCTCCCCATTTCTCTCCACCCCGACTGAATGCCATTGGCTTGTTGCTCATATGATTCTTACTGACACTGGCATTTAGGTACTCTTCAGAAGGTGGGCTTTTCATTCCCAAACAAAGAGTAGAAACAGAGAGGAGGTCTTTACGCTTAGGTATATGAATGATTCCTTTGTTAAGCATTTCGAAAAAGGGAAGCAACTGTTTTGTGATCTCCAATTTATTGGGTTGGAATATATCTATGGTGAAAACATCTGCACCCATTGATGCTGTAGACATTAGATGTCGCAAATGATGGCTTACAGTCTGCTGAGACGACCACTCCCATGTCCTAGCAAAGGTGGCATTGTCCGTAACAGCACGGCAGGACCACTGATCAAAATACCCGGCTTGCCATAAGCCTACACGGGCAGATAAACTCAAATCCTGCGCCCTACAATTGGTTTCCTCTAAAGCTGGAATAATAACCTGAGGAGCTGCACGATTGAACAACCACGGTTTCCATAAAGGAATATATGCCTCACCTTGCCAGAAGGAATGCTTATTGCGAATATACATTTTTATGCCGTGATCCTTGAAGTAGGGGGTCATGCTTTTAAAAATATTATCGATCAATTCTTGCTTCAAAGGGCCGCTTTTGTCATACTCAGAGAAATCGAAGCCCCATAGAGTATTTGGCATGGCTTCTATGACTTTCTTTATGGAGTCTGGCGACATACTAAGGGAATACCCGTGGCCTCCTTTTAACATCAACTTAATGCCCTGGGCTTCAAAGCGTTTTGCTGTTTGAATGACTTGTGCCTCAGTTTTGTTGTGATTGTCGCGCTTGTCCGATTTGGTAGCCCATAACTCTCCTTTTTCAAGGCTCTGAAGGATCTTGTTCCTTTGGACAAATTCAATCTGTGAATCGAAAGCCTTGCTTTTCGCACGTAGGAGGTCACCAAGTTGGTTATTTACCAGAGTAATCTTTTCTGTATCTGGCTGGTAGGTTGGGGCTTTGTACCGACTTATCTGTTGGCTAAGTATCTTGATGTTTTTTCTAATTTGTGTTAATTTGCCTACAGGCTTCAGTTTCTCAAATTCACGCTTCCAGTTTCTGCTTTTTAATTGTATGGCATAGACTCCATCGCCTCCAGACACGCCACTCCCTAAATAGAGGGTCTGCGATTCTTTGTGGTAGGCGCTATTGGCAAAAGCTATGGAACTGTCGGCAATATCAACCTGTTGTCCCTTCATGTTATATACGACCAACATGTCTCCGTAATGGCCCATCAACATCTCTTTGCCAGCTAGTCTCACTTTGTGCATTAAATTCATGCGGTAATTTGTATCTGGCAGCTCCTCTTTGGATTCAAGAGGAAGCATTTTTCCTTCATGGGTCAAGGCTGCTAGTTTTCCCTTATTATTGGCCCAAGAACAACCAAAGAGCAGGTCTTTTTTCTTGTCGTTATTCAAATCTGCAAGCTTTAAACTGAATATGCGGTAAGCTTTGCCGGGCTTGAAGCTACTAATTTTGGACTGTCTCCATTTGTATTTCAATGTTGTTGGGTCAATAACCGAGGCCTCTATGGGCCCGCTTCGGGATGATTTAGTATTGATCATGGCCAGATATTCTCGGCCGTCATTGTATATATCCCCACTTTGCAACTGGGTGATATGGTTCTTTTGGGTACTAAGCGTATCGACCAGTTTTCCCTCAGGGTTGAGCATATATAACTTTCTGCAAATTCCGCCAGTGAATATTCGGTATGAGCCACCGGATTGTCTGACTGCAGATACGGCCAGCAGAGGAGCGTCGCTTTTCTTGAATTTCCATAGCTGCTCGCCCGCAGGGCTGAAGGCATATAGCGTGCCTGAACCAGTG
>JADGBV010000533.1 GCA_015231345.1 Planctomycetota bacterium | reverse complement strand
TATGATTTCCAAGCAAATCTAAAGTACGCTGAACATAAGATCTATCTGAGCTTAATTCAACTTGAGTATAATCTTTGGCGCGACCCTGATCGAGGTAGCCTAAGTGATGCAAGAAAGAGGCATTTCTTAAAAGAAGAATTTGTGAGTTGCGCAATTTACACTCTGCTCCTAGAGCCCGTGTCATTTTTGCCACTCTTTCTGCACGCCCTCGCAACTGAGGAATCTGATGTTCTACAGTACTAGCAACCAAACGAACAGCACGTAACTGTGTATTCATTTCAGTTTTTCGAGACTCATTTAAGAAAAGGGCATAAGCTAAATGAATGGCGATATGATTGATAAGCTCAGCACTTTCTTCACTGAAAGGCTCATTTATGGGACCGTTACTTAAATAAATCACGCCAACTTCTTGTCCCATAGCTACTAAAGGACAACATAAAACAGAATTTATATTTTTGAGCACAATGCTACTTTCGCTTTTAAAGCGGAAATCATCTTGAGCGTTAGCGGTTAAAATGGGATGCTTTTCTTTTAAAGCACGCAAGACAATAGTTCTTGACGCTTTTCCGTTGTATGAGTCATCAGACCTCCAAACACCTTTTTGCACGAGTCTAAATCCTGGCTCTAGAGCAAATACGAAGGCATCCTGCACATCGAGCAAGCCACACATCATTGTTAAACTTTCGTCAATGATTTTCTTTAAATCTTCATTATCTCTGACAATTGCACCAATCTTACTCGCAACAGTTGCCAAGTCTTGATTAACAGCTTCGTCCTTTTTCTGTGGGCTCACTTTTAAAGAAAGAGTCGCCGCCGGGTCATCGTCATGAGGATAAAATTCTTCCGTGTGGTCATTATCGGAAACAGAGGCTGACTGTGAGCCTTCAAAAACAAACTGATAGGTGCATATATTAACAATATCTCCATCGCGAAGTAGTTCGTCTTCAATGTTGATTTCATTGACAATAATTCCATTACGACTGCCAAGATCTCTGATAAAGAACATCTCGCCTACTTTATATATTTCAGCATGCTCACGGCTCACACCGCTATCTTTTAACTGAATATCACAACTGGCATCACGCCCTAAGCGAACTGAATCTGATAGAATTTCAAATACGCGACCAACTTCAGGGCCATTTTTGACACGAATATGAGGCATAGACTATTCCTTTGTGACCTTAGATATATATTCAATAATAACTAACATATCTTCCCAGACAATGTGCCTAGCTGCTTTTTTTTTCAAGAGATAGGCTGGGTGAAATGTTGGCATAACTGGTATTCCTTTCCAAACCTGCATTTTACCTCTAATATCTGTAATGGAATGATTAATCTCTAATAAATAATTAGAAGCTAAAGTTCCTAGAGTGCAAATGATTTTTGGTTTGATAATTTCGATCTGTTTTTCAATAAATTTGCGGCAATGATTGGCTTCCTCCCCTGATGGACTCCGATCACTTGGGGGGCGACATTTAACGATTGGACATAAATAGAGCTCTTCACGTACAAAGCCCATTTTCGCAATCATGCGGTCCATGAGCTCACCAACTTCACCCTGTAGGAAACTTTCCGCTTTTTCATCCATTTCGTCTGGAGAGCTACCAATAAACATGATCTTAGCATTGAGAGCCCCCTCCCCGTAGATGGCTTTTTGCCGAGTTTGAGAAAGCTCACATTGCTCACACGACAAGCAGAGTTCCTTTTCTTGTTCAAGCTCTTTTAGTCTTAGATCTTCATAAGATTCTTGCGGAAGACTCTCTTCAACAGGGCGTATGATCTCCATCTGACTTAAACCAGCACTACGCCAGTATTTAAGTGTTGAGTAAAGAGCTCTTGCGGGGTGAGTCAAGTGTTAGCCACCCAAATTTTGCATAATAGCAATGAGAGGTAAGAAAAGTGCGACAACGATAAAACCAACAGCGCCACCTAATCCTACGATCAAGAAAGGCTCTATCAGAGATTTCATGGCTGCCACTTGAGCATCAACTTCATTATCAAAATTATCGGCCACTTTCACCATCATTTGTGAGACTTCACCAGCTTCATCACCAACTTCAAGCATGCTAATGGTCATTTCATCAAAGATTTTACTCGATCTCAGGGGCATAACCATTGATTCACCTTGTTTTACAGCATCTGTTATTTTTTCAATTAATGCTGAGAGAGCAAAATTCCCAGCAGCTCCCTTAAGAATATTGAGCCCCTCAACTAGAGGCACACCACTATCTAGCAATGTTCCAAGTGTACGGCAAAATCTACTGATGGCTGATTTTCGCACAATTTGCCCAAAAATCGGCGTAAACATTTTCCCCAAATCAACCATTTCCCGACCTTTTGGGAAGTAGACAATCACTTTGAAAATCAAGATCAATAGAGCAATCATGATCATGGGTTTATAATACTCATTTTGAATCAAATCTGAAATATCCAAGAGTAATACTGTTGGAGCA
>JADGBV010000532.1 GCA_015231345.1 Planctomycetota bacterium | reverse complement strand
ACTCGTCTTATCTACAGATCGTGGAATTCTGACTATTCGATCTTTCGCGTATTCAAACCAAGGGGGGAGCGCCTAAAGACAATATTCTGTAGCGAAAAATATAACAGCACAGCTGCACCGATATCATAAACAGCTATTATCTAATCACTTAAGTCAGCCACATCTACATATACCAGCAATTAAGTTAATTTACAACAAGCTCTTGCCCTAAAATTGTCGTCACTAAAATTTATTGCATAATATTATTTTATGTATTAATGACAAAGAAAAAATCAGAGAAAAGTTATGCTTTAGCCGTGTGTTTATCAGCCATCTTTGGGGTGCTTGGTATTCACTTTTTCTATATTGGCAGATATGTTGAAGGTATTTTCGATCTTGGCCTCAGCATTTATGCATTTTATTTATTCACAAGTGGCTCTCCCGGTTTAGGGCTTATCGCTTTTGCCATCGATGCTATCCATACATTTGTCATAACCATCATGCTACTCACAGGCAGCTCAAAAGATGGTAAAGGGCATTATATTTGTTATCCCGGTCAGATTTTAAAGGAGTAATTATGTCTGAAGGAAAAAGTGAAAAGGGTTTCGTGCCCATGATTTTATTGTGTTTTTTTCTAGGTACCTTCGGCGTACATAGATTCTATGCAGGAAAAATTGGTACTGGCGTCTTAATGCTACTCACATTTGGTGGCTTTGGCATCTGGGCATTAATTGATTTTATTATGATTGTTTGTGGCAACTTCAAAGATAAAGAAGGACTTCCTATAAAATCTTAATCATTCATCGAGTGCTTTGAATTTAAATTCAGAGCACTCGATATTAAATTCTTAGAGTATAGGAGTAAAGAATTAGCCCCTTACCTTAATCAATCAAGCGATTCCGTCTCTCCATCGCTCGACTCGAGCGACCTTAATCAATCAAGAGGCTCTTTCTCTCCATCCGTCGGGTTAACCCAACCTGTCGTCTTAATGGTAAATTCACCTTTCATAAAGCGCTCATAGTAATTCCACGCTTCAGGGCGAGAGTAGCCGTAGGAGTCAAAAACATCTCCCTGACCAAACATCCTAGGGTCACTTTGTTCTTTGAGGGCCGTTACCATACGCTCTTTCATTTCTTTTTTAAGCGATGATGCTTTTTCATTAGATGCTAAGTTAATCATACAAAATTCATCTTCGCCTAAGTTGAACATTTCCTCATTAACACGTCGCTTACCAAAACATAAATCCCAGAAATAATTTGATTCGCCATTTCGTCGCATATTCAATATTTCAGTTTTAGTTGGTGAGCCATCACAATCAAGGTAGCCTATTTCAGGGTTTCCTGCGGGCCATAAATCAATATTGTAGTTATATAAGTACAAATGATTCTTGCCTACAATACCGCGTATGGGAAAGCCTTGGTTCTTTGGACGGCTGAAGTCATGACGCTCCTTACCAATAAGGATATAATCTCGTTCAGGGTTCACTTGTCCCCCCTTGTCTGCATAAAATATATCTGTCAGGCTTATGCCTGGAGAAGGCATCATGCCAGATTTTCCATATGGAATCCCAGCAACTTCCATAAAAGTCGGCGCAAAATCTATGAAGCTGACCATATCCTCTATAACTCGACCAGGGTTCTTAATTCCACCTTTCCACATAACAGCCAAAGGCATATGATTGGAATATTCGTATTCTTGAGCTTTTCCTCTTGGAAAAGGCAGACCATTATCCGAAGTCATCATTACGATAGTATTATTAAGTAAGCCACGTTTTTCCAAAATGGCCAACATTTTCCCCAGATGCTTATCAGCATGTTCAATTTCAAAACCATAATCTAGAAGATCATTACGAGTGGTTTCGTTATCTGGCCAAAAAGGAGGAAAATCATCAATCTCGCTAATTTTACGACCCGCTTCCGCACCTGCACCGTATTGATAGCGTCTATGTGGCTCACGTGCACCATACCAAAACATCCACGGGGCGTCCTCAGGTGAAGCATTCAGAAAGTCTTCAAAATTCGCAGCATAATCAGTTCCAGAAATACCCTTAGCTGGGGGTTTGCTTTTTTGTTTTGCCCAGTCATCGCCAATCAGAATTCTTTTTTTGCCATTAATCATTCCAGGGTCTCCTGGCCCCCAGCCTTTACCCGTTTTGGCCGTTATGTAACCATTTTCTCTTAGAGCTTCAGGGAATGTTTTAAACTTTCCAGGAAAATTCAATACATGATTTGCCGCTTCCTCTAGCTGCCAAGAATTACGACCCGTTAAAACACTAGACCGTGAAGGAGCACATTTAGCATTGGGAGTATAAGCGTTTTGAAAAAGCAGGCCTTCCTTAGCTAAACGATCAAAAGCAGGCGTGTCGACCCATTTACAACCATAGGCGCTCATATGAGCCCATGAGGCATCATCCATAATGCAGAAAAGGATATTGGGTCGTTTTTCGGCAGCAGGCAAAGACACAAATAATACAAGGCATAAGATCATTA
>JADGBV010000531.1 GCA_015231345.1 Planctomycetota bacterium | reverse complement strand
ATGTATATGTTGAAAAAGAAGCGTATCATTTCAAGGCGAGCCCACTCTTACTTACCTCATGCTTACTTATACCTTCCTTTGTGGGGACTTTGTTTTTATGCTTTTTATTCCATTGACCCTGATCTAATTGAAAGCTTCAGGTGGCCTGGAATACACGCTTTCTTATTAGTGACCGCCTTACTCTTTTCGACAGAGCGCCTTTGCACTTTTCTTGCGCGTAAACCTTCGCTGGGCATGGGCGATATCAAACTTGCTGGGCTTTTGGCCTTCTGGATGGGTACCTTCAACACCTTGACGGCTTTGGCCTTGGCTTGCATTCTCGGTGGCTGCTATGGTATATTGACTCTTATTAAAAATGGTTCGCGGCCTATCCCTTTTGGGCCTTTCATTGCAGTAGGTGCATTCGTTGTGCATCAATACCCCTATATTAAAGAAATGGTAAAATGAAATCTCAGCACATAGATGATTATATAGATGCAGACGTTCTTATCGTTGGTTCTGGAGCAGCAGGACTCATGTGTTTGAATGAATTGCCTGAGAATTTAAGTGTTGTTATTGTGAGTAAGAGTCAACATTTTTCTTTAAAGCGGAATAAGTCCAGTTTGTTGAGCCCATCACCACGAGATCCTCATCGATAACAAGAGATTTTGCATGCATGGTTTGTTCCAAGCTATCGTAACGCACTGGCACTCCTTGACTCTTTAGATAGCCATAGGCTTTATCGTTTTTCTTCGATCTGGGACCACTCATGCGGCCAGCTTTAGGGTCCCATTCAAGGCTGGCGTCCAAAACAACACGCACGTCAACTCCTTTTTTATAAGACGTTGCTAAAGCTTTTAATAAGCGATTTTCCAAGGCGTAGGAACGCTCCTTTTGATAGGAAGCCACGTACATGCACAAATAAATTCGCTTTTTAGCCTGACTCATGAGGCTTAAAACCCTATCAGGGTACTCGGACCCTAAAATCAATTTCGCTTGAGTCTCAAAAGCCTTAGCCTGAGCAGCTTTTCTGCCACCCCCAATGAGATGAAAAGCTGAAAATAAAGTGATGAAAAGTGAGATAATAAGTAGGGATGATGCAAAACCTTTCATGATAAGTTCAAATCCTTGAGAGTCAGTTCAGTGTGAACCCCTTCAGCCCCTGAAGTTTGGGTCGGAAAATCCTCTCTTTGATGAGCACCTCGGCTCTCTTCACGCATCTTAGCACCCAAACAGGCCATTAATGAGACATGACTTAAACTGATAAAGTCCTTCCAAGGTCCACCATACTCGGCATAAGGGCCATAAGTCTCTATTAATTTTCGGATGCGAGACTCGGTTTTCTCTAGACCCTCGCCATTTCGATAGACACCCATTCCCTTCCAAAGCAGGGCCTTCAGTGTTCTTATCACATCATCAAGGTCTACAGGCATTTTCGTTTTCTTAGGTTTCATTGCCAACCATTCTTGTTTTGCCCTAGGAGCAAATGACTTTGCACTCAAAGCATTCGCCACCCGCCGGCCATAAACCAAAGCCTCTAGCAAAGAATTGCTGGCCAAACGATTCGCTCCATGGACTCCAGTTGAAGCCACTTCACCACAGGCATAGAGATTTTCCACCCCCGTCTCCCCCCATAAATCTGTTTTTATGCCACCCATACAGTAATGAGCAGCTGGGCGAACAGGAATCCATTGCCGAGCAATATCCAGGCCATAACCTTCGCAAAATTGCGCTATATTAGGAAAACGATTGTGAACAGCCTTGGGATCAAGGTGGCTCATATCAAGGAAGACACAACTTTGGCCGGTTTTGATCATTTCTTTTATGATGCCACGACTCACAACATCACGAGGCGCAAGTTCACCCATATCGTGATGACTTTTCATAAACTCAACCCCTTCAGCCGATTTTAAAATGGCTCCCTCGCCCCTCACAGCTTCAGAGATTAAAAACCTCGGTGCACCAGCTAAAAATAGTGCTGTTGGGTGAAACTGAACAAACTCAGGGTCACGAAAGCATGCTCCAGCTTTAAGAGCCAAATAAATCCCATCTCCCGTAGAGGTTGTTGGATTAGTCGTTTCCTGGTAAATATGACTATAACCTCCAGTCGCCAAAACCACAGCGCCAGCATGCACCTGCAACATCTTATCTTTTTTTCTATTACGGATAATACCTCCAACACACTGACCTTCATTCATTAATAAATCCACAAGACGATGATGCTGCAGAAAAGTCGTATTGGCTCTTTTATAGGCTTTCTTGAGCAATCCTTTTTCTAATTCTCGGCCAGTGGCATCGCCATCAGCATGCAGAATGCGACGCATTGAATGAGCCCCTTCTTGCCCCAAAGCATAGTCTCCCTTTTCGTTACGATCAAACTGAACGTACTCTTTTATGCTACCAATAACCTCAGGCCCTTCTTCCACAAGTATGCGAACAGGTTCTTCTTCACACAATCCACCACCGGCATACAAGGTATCTTCTACATGA
>JADGBV010000530.1 GCA_015231345.1 Planctomycetota bacterium | reverse complement strand
GATCCTAACATAAATCTAACAATAGATGCTTTTATAAAAGGATCTAAATATACTCATCATTTTCTAATAATAATTGAAACAATAATCTAACATTTGCCGTTGGAAGTCTTGAGGAGCTTTGAGTCTTGTCATAGTGCCCACGCTTAATTTTTATTTTTTAGAAAAATGCAGGAAAAACAGACTCAAAGCTCTTTTCTGAAGAACCTTCTCATTGCAGTGATGGCAATGGTTTTGGTTTATAGCCTCATACTCTCAGTGGGTATGGTGGGCACTGGCTTTAAGTGGTCCTCTGGGGGTAAGGAAGGCGCGAAAGCCCTTTTCGAATTCGCCACCAATCCTGTGATTGGTCTTCTAATGGGCGTTTTTGCGACCGCTTTGGTGCAATCATCCAGTACGGTGACGTCCGTTGTTGTGGGTTTAGTTGCTGGAGGAATGCCCGTCAGTATTGCTGTTCCCATGATTATGGGTGCCAATATCGGCACCACGGTGACCAACACTCTCGTCAGTTTGGCTCATATGACTCGTCCTCAAGAGTTCAGACGTGCTTTTGCTGCGGCGACTGTTCATGACTTTTTCAACCTCATGGCTGTTTGTATCTTTTTGCCATTGGAAATTTTCACAGGGATGATTTTCGGAGGGGGGGGCTTGCTGGAAAGAGTTTCCTTGCCTCTATCGCAATTTGTTTATGGCACAGGAGAAAGCTCAGGTTTTAATATTAAGAACTTGAACTTCATTAAGCCTCTCACAAAACCAGTGATCAAAATTTTTCATAACGATGGTCAGGGCCTTTTTGACTCCATGAGTGATGTGGTTGGTGGAATTACCCTTATTCTCATTGGCTTAGTCCTTATTTTTATCAGTATTGTTTATTTGGGCAAATTATTGCGGGCCAATTTGACGGGTCGAGCAGAGAAGATTTTTCATACGGCATTGGGTCGAGGTCCAGTGACTGGGCTTTTGGCAGGTACAATCATTACGATTATTGTGCAATCATCGTCTACCACGACTAGTCTTATTATTCCCATGGCAGGGGCGGGGCTTATGACATTGCGTCAAGTTTTCCCTTTCACCTTAGGGGCCAATATCGGTACGACAGTTACGGCTTTTTTGGCTTCACTTGCTGGGGGTAAATATGGCCAAGCGGCCGTGCAAATCGCTATAGTTCATTTGCTTTTTAATCTTTTGGCAACATCTATCATATATCCCGTACCCTTCTTGAGAAATATTCCCCTTATTTTTTCTGAGCGTTTGGCGGATTTAGCCATCAAATCAAGAACGGTTGCCATTGGCTATATCCTTTTTGTCTTTTTCGGCGTTCCCCTTCTTGTTCTAGGGGTTATGGAGTTACTGTAGGTCGACGAAGTCAAAGCTCAGGCGGACAAAAAAGACCGACAGAAAGAATCATTGAATCACAGTTAATTTAGGACATAAAGTCACAGTTATAAAGGTAGTAGATAATGTTTGATTTATTTAAATCTCTTTTCAAAGCAACACCAGATAGTAGTGTTTTACTATTGGAAGCCCGCGATCTTCTTTTGGAGATGCTGGATAAATCCGACCAACTTTTGGTGATGGGCCTGCCGACATTGCTGAATAAGGATCAAAATCAAGGTCTTTTAGATACAGCAAGGAGTATCGATAAAGATACGAATCGCCTTGAGCGTTCTATTCGAAAAATTCTTGTTGAGCATCTTTCATTCGATATTAGCGATGCTCCAGCTTGCTTGGTATTGATGTCTGTTGCTAAAGATGCAGAGCGTATGACTGATTTACTTCGAGATGTGATTGGTTTAGGTCTGCTTTCAACAGAAGATTTGCCTGAAAAATACCTAACACCTATCCGTGAAATGTACTCTGATATTGAAAAGGATTTAAAAACAACTCGCTCTGCTTTTGCTGATAATTTAGCTGAAAAAGCTTTTGAGTTGGTGGAAGGAGAGAAACCTTTCAATCGCTTGGCAAATGAATTTATCAGCGGTGTGCTGGACGATAATGAATTGAATTCTCGTCAAATTGTGGTTGCCGACCGCGCTTGTAGTGCATTAATACGATTACGAGCCCACTTGGGAAATATTGCCAGTACGGTTGTTTTTCCTGTGCATCGCATCGACTTTGTGAAAAAACAGTTTATCCACGAAGCCAAAGAAGAATTAGCAAAACTGCAGAAGTAGCAGTTACTGAAGATATTTTGCCTTCCCTCTATTTATAGGGGGAAGCCCTTGGCTGCTCTTTCTTCTTTGCTCAATCCACATAATTCATGGGGAAAGACAATCCACTCTTCACTTTTATAGGTGCGGTGGTAAAAGTCGGGTTTAATATCCACTTCAGAGTTTTCCGGTTTATAGTAAAGCGCACCCAGATAAACCTTTGTTTCAAAGGAAGCTAGGCGAAAATCTAAGCACTTTTTCACTTCTGCTAAGGTGCGACCACGGTCGAAAACATCATCTATAATTAAGATATTGGCGTTGGACTGCATTTGT
>JADGBV010000052.1 GCA_015231345.1 Planctomycetota bacterium | reverse complement strand
CTGTTGTTGCTGTGGGTGAAGTGGGCCTGGACCTTTATCATAGTAAAGATTTTTCTGACGAGCAGGTGAGAATGTTCCAGGCTCAAATTGAATTGGCTTTGGAATATGATTTGCCTTTGATTTTACACTGCCGCGAAGCTTTTGATCTTTTATGGGAGTGTTTGAGCGCTTACAAGAGTGACTCTCGTTTAAGAGGAGTTTGGCATTGTTTTGATGGTTCCCTTGAACAAGCAGAAAAAATGATGGCAGCTCAGTTTGAAATATCCATTTCCGGTATTGTGACCTATAAGAACGCTACGGAATTACAGGACGTCATTTCCAAATTGCCTATAGAGCGACTGTTGGTCGAGACAGATTGCCCCTATTTGGCTCCCATGCCAAAGAGAGGTCGTGCCAATGAACCTGCTTATGTCGATTATATTTTAACATACTTATCGTCCCTGCTTCAAAAAGACAAGCTGGAACTAGCAAGACAAACAAGTGAGAATACGCGCCGTTTATTTGCCTTTTAAGTTTGATTTTCACTTAACTCCCGAGGTCTTTGAATGAGCCTTTTAGAGCTCAGCCTATTTCTTGCAGGCCTGCCCGTGGTTCTTTTGCTGCCAACTCTCTTAGGAAAGCGTTTATACCCTCACTTTGAGTATACAGGGCAAGCGACTGCTTTAGGCTGGGTCGCGCTCTCATTTTTGCTTAGTCTATTGGCTCTTTTGGGCTTACTTAATCGCGAGTTTGTTGTTATAATGTTATTGGCAATGAATGCCTTTTTGTATAAAGAGGCTTGTGCATTGCTGCGAAATTTTTTCAGCGAAGTGCGTAAACTTGTGCTTGAAAGTGATGGCGTGGGGAAGTGTTTGTTACTAGTCATTGCTGCGCTCTTAATCATGCGTTTCAGTCGCTGCTTTTTGCCCACCCTTAATTGGGACTCTCTCAATAGTCATCTTCTTTTGTTAAGAGAGCGTTTGAATATTGGTGACCTTTCGCCTATTTATAATATCCCCACTGATCGTAGAGTGCCTTTGGGCGGCCTGTTCTGCAAGATGGCTGCTTACGTTTTTGACCCAGCAGGGCGCACTGTTATTGTCGCTCATTTTGGCATCTATGTGACTTTGATTTCCCTTGTTTATCAAATGATGGTGAATCTAACGAATAGAAAGTCTGGGCTCATTGTTCTTGGTGTCTATGTAAGCATCAGTGAATTGATGATTTATATGAATGGCCTGGGCGATGAAGCTTTGTTATCGTTAATGGTGATGAGTGGATTTGCTTTTTTCACCTCAAAAGATCACATAGTCCGGCCAGGTCAAATAATGGCCGCTTGGGCTTTTTTAGGCTTTACCTTTGCCATAAAAATGACAGCTCTTTTTTGGGCTCCCGCATTAGCAATTCTGCTTTTGTGGAAGTTTTCTAAGCAAATTAAGTGGTCTCTTTTAGGAATCCTTTTCGCATTAATCATTGCAAGTGTTTGGCAATACCGGACTTGGCATGAATATGAAACCGTATACCCTTTTTTGAGGTGGAGTAATTTACTCCATGAAGGTGGCAAAGACATGAAAAGCTTCAACCTCTCTTATGTCAAAGATCAAAGAGTGGAGTGGGAAATAGGTTTGCATCGAGACGGTTCTACTGTGGTTGCAGACCCTATTGGTCGATTTCAACAAAACCTCATTCGTTTGCCTCGTTTGCCTCTAGGGCCTTATTTGCTATGGGCTTTATTATTAGCTGTTTTTTTGCTCGCTAAGAAAGCAGCGCTAGAAAAGCAAGAGAAAAAGACGATTCTCGCCTGCCTTGCTTTTGCTGCAATGGCTATACTGCCCAGTATGTTGGCATGGAAGTTCACTCCTCAGGCCATGTTCAGGTACCATTTGCCGACTTGGGGGCCTTTTCTTTTGGCTTTGTCGCTGCTTATGCAAAGGGGCGTTGTGATTTATGGGTTGCGAACATCAGTGATGCTTTTACTTGTCTTTCATTTATGCTTTCAAGGGGCCTTAGAAGCGAAGGTGCTTTTTAAAGAGTTCAGACGAGATCATCTCTTGTCTCCAGTATCGTACTGGCAGAAGTACTCTGCCGAGGGTGAATTGTTGTCCTTAATGAAGAAGAGAATTGGTGAGGAAAAGATTATGTATTTAGGGATCAACTGCGCTTTAGTCCCAGGTGAAGGTCACTGGTATATTCAAATTCCTAATGAAACGGGTTGGCGGGCCATAGAAGAAATTCCTGTTTTTTTGAATAAACAGAATATACAGTATTGGGTTTTATCGGCTGCCAATGAAGGGTTGGATGAGCCATTATATCGTAAGTTGACGCAGATTTTAGAAGCTCAAGGCGTTTTGACTTTATACGATTCTTGCTCCCAAGGAAAAATTTTTACCGTTCGCTCGTCGGATTCAGTTCATCCTCGCTGAGGGTTTCTGGAATCCACTCACCATGACTCATAACGGGAAAAATATTCCCGCTGAGTAAAATCTCTTTAAGTTCCTCTGGGCTAGAAAAATGAGGCACGCAAGTCATGACTTTGGCGACTTCGTTTGCTTTGTGAGCATCTGAGCCTCCAACTCCAGTGAGATTGGCACCTTTGGCAAAGTTGACAATATCCTGATTACCAAATTGGTCGTCGGCATAATTAATGCCTTGAGTGCGCCCATTATATATTTCGAAAACATCGAGCTTTTTAACTAAATCAAGCGAAATGCTTCTTCGCCCCCTAAAAGGATGTGGTAAATAGACTATACCATTTTGGCTTCTTATCTCATCTACGACCTCGTTAAATTCTTTCGATTGAATAGGGGTTTGAATAAATAACGCTATAACATCACCTACATCTGTATTGATTTCCATACCAGGAATAATCATAAGGTCCTTTGGCGCCAACTTCATTGCCATAAGTGAGCCTTCAAGTGATTCGTGATCTGTTACGGATATGGCAGATGCTCCTCGGGACTTGGCTTGCTTGAGGATAAGTTCGATTTTTGTTTTGCTATCAAAACTAAAACGACTATGCATGTGTAAGTCGATGAGCATGTGCCCCTCTGGAATTTTCAGGTTCTGATCGAGACTTGGTTGTTGTTGGTATATTTCAATATGTTTGTCGATCATTTGTGTCAGGGAAAAGCTTCCCATGACATGAGCTCTGCCACGTACGCCAAACTCATAGGCGAGTTTTGGGTGCTGGAGGAAGTACTCTATGCCCATGCATAGTTCATCTTCCCGGCCAGAAGGAACAATGAGGCCTGTGATGCCATCTTTTACCACTTCCCTTACCCCGCCTACATCCGTTGCCACGATGGGTAACCCTGCAGCCATGGCTTCAATAAGAACCAAGCCAAAGCCTTCGTAATGGCTGCTTAAAATAAAAATATCAATATTTTTTAAGAATTCAGAAATATTATGATGAAAACCATCGAAGTGAATGTGATCGCTGATTCCCAGCTCGGCAGATAAGTTTTCTAGCTCTTCTTTTAAAGGCCCTCTGCCGGCAATTTTTAAGCTTATATTGGGAAAAGATTTAAGCACTTTTTGCATACTGCGGATAAGGAGCTCATGGCCTTTTTCTTTGTTGAGTCGACCTGCAATGCCTAAACGAATATGGGGGACTTTCCATGAACTCGGGTCTCTTTCAATGGCAGCCAGCTCTTGAAGTGGGACGCCATTGCTAATATTCTGGATGCATGATGCTGGCGCTAGATTTAAGCGAATGGCTTCGCCCGTCTCTTCTTGGCTTAAGGTGATGAGCGAATGAGTGCTTTTGCCCAAATGCTCTTCTACGGCTTTAAAGGCTTTGAGTGAAAGACTTCCGCCAACTCCCGGTATATTGGCATCGCTATTGTAGATAAGTCCATGAGTGGAATGAATGATTTTCGGGACTTTTTCTTTAATGGCAGCAAACCTACCCACAACTCCCGCTTTGCTGGTATGCGTGTGCACGATATCAGGTTTTATTTTGCGCAGTATTTTTCTTATGTGCCCATACGCGATGTAATCCTTGATGGGATTTACGCTTCTGATCATTGCCGGGCAAGCATGAATATTTTCAGGCGCTAAAAGTTCAGTTAAATTAGACCATAGGCTGCCTTCTTTGCCTGTTTCGATGCCTGAAATAATATGGATTTGATATTCATCTTCAGGAAGGCAGGCAATAAGGTCCAGTAGAACTTTTTGCGCTCCCCCCGCCACCATGCGGGTAATAATAAAGCAGATGCTTGTGCTTCCCTTAAGTGGGCTCATGGCTAGCGTGAATTTCTGTTATTATTGCTGCGTGAGTTCCTGTTATTGCTACTGTTTGAATTCCTGCTATTTGAATTTGAGGAGGAAGAATTGTAGTCGTCTTCATCTTCATTTATTTCAATATGGCGAATGAGGGTGGATATTTCATATTCATATTGTTCTTTTGGACTTGTTAGGTGATCGAAGCTTATTTTAACCGTCACTCTTAAAATAATACGTTCTTTTTTGCCATCTTCATCTTCTTCTCCATAATCGAGCTCTTCTATGCGCCATTCCTCTGGTATAATATTAATGGATTCTTCATTGACGCTGACCTCAACCTTAAAAGGTTCGTAGTCTTTTTCTAAAGGAATGGGCTCTTTGCTGAATGGGTGCAAGCGGTAAAGGGCCATGACTTCATCGATAATCTCTTGAGCCTCCAGAATGGAAGAAGCGTAATAACTGGCTTCCATGCTGGCATTGCGCCTTTCAATTAATATTAATACACTAGTGGCAAAAATGGCGATGGCCACCATGATTTCAACCAGTGTGAAGGCGCTTCTTTTAATAGGCATTATCTTCGATGGGCTCGATGGTGACTTTTCCCAAAAGCGGCCATAGTTCTAGTTTCTGTGTGATTCCTGATTCTTCTCGCCAAATTATTTCTGCTGCATCACAAGTCCCAAGGGGCGTGAAAATAATAAAATCCCGCCCTTCATCGTCTGGGTTATAAGTTTCAACGAGCAGAGTTTCTAAGCTGATGGACTCATCCCAATCGGAAACGAGTAAGGGCTCGAGTTCACCTGAAAAATATTCTTCCTCATCAAGATCGTTGGCGTTTTCTTCAAAATAGAAGTTCTCCTCTTCTTCATCTTCGAAAAAATACTCAAGGGAAATCGTGCGAGTTTCCTTGTCAAAGTACATGGCGAGATCTTTTCCTTCTATGGCAGCTTGGGAAAAAGAAAGCTCGATTAAATCAGCCGTTTGCCGAGATTGCTGTTTAAGGCGACTGGAAGGGATGAGGCCTTCTATGTTCATTAAGGCCATACCCATGATAAAGCCAATCACTGTAACAATAATGATGACTTCAAAAAAGGTAAAGGCTCTTTTATAAGAGCCGTGATAAGCCTTAGGCAAGGGTTGAGGATTATTAGAGCTCGTCTTTAGGCATATTGTCTAAGTCAGCTTCGACGCCATCGCCACCGTCTAGACCATCTGCACCTAGGGAATAAATGCGGAAAGGCTTTTCAGATCCAGTGGTTCTTTCGTAGCCAAGATCATTTCCCCAGGCATCTTGAGGGTAAGATTTGAGTTTTTTGTCCTCTACAAGCGCATCTAGGCCTTCTTCTGTCGTCGGGTATTTTTTCTTGGATAATTTAAACATGGTGACTGCTTGTTCGACTCGTTCGATTGTATTTTGGGTGGTGCTCACTGCTGCTTCATCAGCGGTTGCACTGAGATTCACAACCAGAGCTCCTGCTAGAAAACCGATAATGGCAATGACCACCATCATTTCCAAAAGAGAAAAAGCAGACCTCTTGATTTGCATGATAAATTCCAATCTTATAAAAACTAGTGAATTAATATTTTATACTGCTTTCATCTCGCGCAAATGGAGACTTGGCAATAATCCATAACTGGAAACTTATGAATGAACTCCGAGCCCGTTTTTACCTCAATGCATCAGCAGTATTTGCTCCTGATAAGCAACACCAGATTATTGAGGAATTTGGTTCGGCACAAGAATTCTTTACGGACGAGAAAAAGGCCGCTGAATTTGCCGGACAGAAGGAATACCAGCGCTTTTTAGATAAAACAAACGATCTAATTTATTCAGATCTTTTTGATAAGCTTTGCGAGCAGGGTATCCGTTTTGTTTTGAAAGAAGATGAAGAATACCCAAAATCTTTGCATTATGTTGATAGTCCACCCCATTTACTTTATGTGCGTGGTCAAATCCCTCCCAGTAGTTTATTTGGCATTTCAATTATTGGTGCACGCAGGCCTAGTATGTATGGTAGAAAACAGGCTGAGCTTTTTGCTGCTCGTTTGGCGGAAAGAAGGCTTTGTATCATTAGTGGTTTAGCGAGGGGCATAGATGCTTTGGCGATGGATGCTGCTTTATCCGCAGGGGCTCAAGTGATTGGTGTTTTGGGTTGTGGGATCGATGTTGTCTACCCAGCTGAAAACAAAAAACTCTATGAGAAAATTGCAAATCAGGGTGCGTTGGTCAGTGAATTCCCTCCAGGAGCCAAGCCTTTGAAACATCATTTCCCTTGGCGCAATCGCCTTATTAGTGCCTGGGCTCTGGGGCTTTTAGTGATTGAAGCAACTATTCGCAGTGGCACATTGGTGACAGTGCGTTGGGCCTTAAATCAAGGAAAGGATATTTTTGCTCTTCCGGGCCCTGTGACCAATGAGACTTCTCGAGGCTGTCACTTGATGATCAGAGAAGGGGCCCATTTGGTTGAATCCCCCAATGATATTTTTGAATTCTATGAGGATGTGATGGCTGGCTTTAAAGAGGAAAGTTCTGAAAAACCGGATACGCTTCTGGAGAATGAACTGGGGCTTGTTTTTGAGCCTCTAAGTGTTGATGAATTGATGCTGAAGTCTGGATTAGAATACGTTGAGTTAACTCGTAAGTTAAATGAGGCTGTCGCTGAAGGTTGGGCTAAGAGATGCCCTGGGGCTTGCTATGCTTTGATATAAGTAGCGTAGCTTAGTTTTTCTTGTCTTTTGTTTTGATATTGTCAGGGTCGTAAATGCCGGGAGCAGGGATGCCTTCGTTTTCGAAAACATCATTGTCTTTGACTGTTGTATGCTCTACATTTAAACCACGCCGACCGATAATCTCGAGACGATCCTGAAACTCACTCTCTGACTCTTCTAAATACTGCAAGATACGTGTTATCTTTCTCGGTTGAGTGACAAAGCGGCTGACGCCGGCAGAGCCTGTTGCGCCTAAGGTGACTCCGTCATAACTGGCTAAGGTACTGGCGAGTTGTCTGCCTAAAGTTGTCTGGGACGGTCCGGCACCAGGATTATTGGCTCGATCGTTATGGTAGAGGTCTACCATGCGATTAATGTGATCTCCTGTGAAAGCTCTTTGTTTCTCTCCATCTTTCAGTATGGGCACAACACTGTTGTAATACTGGGATGAATCAGGTAATTCGTCTAGGTATGTAACTCCATCTACTCGTTCTTCTGGTCGAAGAAGCTCTCCATCCCTGCCTACAGCCAGAAACTCAGCTATGCCTTCGGCTTCTGTATCTCGTTTTATAGCAATTGTCGCATCTGTTTGCACGAGTATACGCTTGACTGTGATTTCTCGTTCTTGTTTAAGGGCTTCTAAACCTCTTTGTCGTTCTTTATTTGTGTCGACTAAAGATGCCATGTTGATCGCACGCATCGTTGTCTCTACACCTGAACCGTGACCCAGGTAAGAACGGAGTTGCTGAGTATAATCGATGGATTCATTTAATAACTTATCATCAGCATGGGTAGCAAGAGTAATGGCTGCATTGACGTGAGTGGCTGTCATGTCTTTTAAGACAGCAATACTTTCTTGTTTTCTTTCTTTGTCGACTCGTTTGTATATGTCTACTAGTTTGCGCGCTCTTTTTCTGTCACTTTTTATGTCTAGTTTTGTGAAAACATCACTACCTTTCACTAAGGCTTCATCGTCTATATTAGTACTGACTTCAAGTAAGTCTGTGGTGATCGTTGGATCATCGATTTCTGTTAAGCGGTCTACCACTCGGCGGATTCGATCCATTTGATTATCTGCCTTCTCTGTTTGCAGCTCAGCACTTTCGTTTGTATAATAGTGATCGCCGTATTTTTGTCTCGATTTGCTCAGGCCTTGGCTTGTGTACTTGCCCCTAACCCCTGCAACAGCAGTTGGCGACTTGATGCTAAAAGATTCTTTTTTGGCTTTTTTGATACGATGGGTTTGATTGGCGAGTTTATTTTTGTATTTATTAGAAATGGTCTGTGAGATTTTTACTGTTTTACGCACGTAGTTTGTGCCTACGTCTTTAAAGACTTCGATTGCTTTTTTGGCATTTGGAGTTTCTAAGGGGACAGCTTCACGTAAAAGGTCCTCTTGGTCTTGAGTTGTTTGTAAATCTTCGAGGATGCCAATACTAGCTTTGCGACTGGCGGTGTCGAGAGGATCAGCTACTTGAACCATGTCCTCATAGCCTTCACCGGATATGTTTCCGATGACCTGGCTGACACGTGATTTGTATTGATCTGGCAGTTCGGTGAGAAGTTTTATGCCTTTGTCAGCGACACTTTGGCTTACTTCGGGATTTTTATTCAGTATGTTTTTGGCATTTTCAATATCATCATCTATTAAGTAGTCCAGCAAATAAATCATTTTTTCTGGATCACTCGTTTTATTAGCAAATTCACCATACATATCGGCGTACGCTTTTGGTAACTTCTTTGATCCATCAAAGCCTTGACCTGTTACTCTTGGGTCATCAATCTTATAAAGTACATGAATAAAAGGAGCTCTGAGTTTTTTGTCCATTTTGAGCAGACCCATTACGCCATTCCTGACTTGAAAACGTGGAAGTCCAGGGATAATACCTAGAAACTCTCGCCTAGCCTTGGGGTCTAAGCTCGACATTAGCATCATATATTCGGCATAAATTTCAGGAGGTATGTTTAGTAAACTGCTAACAAGCTCATCAATAGAATCAGGGTCATTTTCCAGTAATGCAATTAGCTCAAGCGCTTCCGGGCTCTGCCCTCCAACTTCTGCCCCCATCTTCTCAAGCTCAGCCTGAGTTTGACCTTCAGCGGCTCCATCAACCCCCGCCAAGCCAGCTTCTTTTCTGGCTTGAGCACTCATGGCCAAATCGATTAAAATCTCCAGTTTTTTGCCAGAAAGCTCGCCAGTCAGAATTTTCTCTAAAATAGCCGCAAATCGAGCGATCTGCGCTTCGCTGAGCTCCACTGAGTTGAGCAAAGCAGCTAAAAAATTCAGCTTTTCCGGGGGCAACTGATCGAGTATTTCGCTGAGTTTTTTGCGTAACTCCGAGTTCATGCCAAGAAGAAGTGATAAAATATAAGCTTTCGGATTGTCGCTTTGTAATTTCCCCCAAGGGTTATCACGCATATTATCCGCTAAACTTTGCGCATAGGCTTCTTGCTCTTTGATGATTTTAGTGGTTATTTCTTGGTTTTGAAAAATAAAGACTTCCAAGTAAATCAGCCCAGCAAAAACAACTCCAACAATGAGCGTTGGGATGCTAAATAAAAGGATTTTTCCGATGAATCTCCGGTCCCTTAGCTTTAGCTTGAGAGGGACTTGCCCTTGCTCATGCTCCACAAGATCACTTTTAAATTTGCGGTAGAGACTCAAATGAATTATGATAAATCCGTTTTAAGGAGGGTATTGTAGCCTCGACACGTTGAATTTCAATCTTCTGTCTTATTTTGCCCCAATGGATTCAAGAGAATTATTAATTAAATCTGCTTTAGGCGGTGAAACACCACGTCCTCCCATTTGGCTTATGCGCCAAGCTGGAAGGTATATGGCTGAGTATCGAAACTTGCGTAAAAGCAACAGCTTTATGGAACTTTGCCATAAATCTGAACTTGCTGCGGAGATTACTCTTCAGCCTATTCGGGCCTTCAATATGGATGGGGCTATTCTCTTTTGTGATATTCTAGTCACTGCTGAAGCCTTAGGCGCAGATGTGGAAATTGTTGAAAAACAAGGACCTGTCATTGCAAACCCCATTGATAAAGAGGGGGATTTGCATTCAATGCCTCCGACGGAAGAAGCTGTGGGCAGTTTAGGCTATGTGGCAAAAACAATAGGCATGATTCGTAATGAATTGGGACAAAAAAAAGCATTATTAGGCTTTGCCGGCGCACCTTTTACTGTTGCAAGCTATATGATAGAGGGAGGGAGCTCTAAAATGGTCCCTCAGACTTTCAAAATGATCAACGAGAGTCCTGAATTATTTGCTGGGCTGATGAGCCGTTTGACTGACCTGACAATCAAATATGTGGAGATGCAACGTGAGGCTGGGGTTGATGCCGTACAGATTTTTGAAAGCTGGGCGAGCCTACTGCCTGAAGAAATGTACCTTAAGCATGTCTTTCCTCATTTGAAAAGATTGGTGGAAAGTCTGCATCACCCCGAAAAACCTCTGATTTTATTTGCCTTGGCTACGAATAGTTTATGGCAGCATTTAGGGCAATTACCTGCTCAGGTATTGAGCATTGATTCAAGCCATAGCTTAGGAAATTTTAGAAAACTCTACCCCGAAAAAGCACTTCAGGGTAATTTGGATTCAAGGTGGCTTTTAGGTTCACGCGCAAATCTATTAACTGAGGTAGACCGAATTTTGGCTGAGATGTCCGACAGAAAGGGTTATATCTTTAATCTTGGTCACGGTATTACTCCTAAAACCCCGGTGGATAATGTGAAAGCACTTTGTGATCACATTTTGGGACAGTAATTTTTGCATTACGATATTGCCATTGTTGGAGGTGGCATTTCCGGCTTAAGCGCTCTGCATTATTGCCGAAAATTCCACCCTTCTAAAAAGATAGTATTACTGGAGAAGTCTAGCCAGTGTGGGGGTAATATACAAACAACTTTCCGTGATGGTTTTCTCTGGGAAAATGGGCCAAGGTCTTTTTTAGCTAAAGAGCCTGCTATGGCAGAATTGATCGAAGATTTGGGCCTCAGTTCGAACCTTGTGGAGGCCAATGCTAAAAGTAAGAAGCGTTATATTATCAAAAATGCTAAGTTGGAAGCAGTGCCCATGGGGCCAATGCAAATGTTTAGGTCGCCTCTTAGCAATTGGGCTGTACTCAAAGAGCTCAAAAAAGAATGGTCCCTAAGAAGTGTGAGCGCTAAAGGTGAAACGGTTGCTGAATTTGCTCGGCGAAGGTGGGGGGCGGAAATCGCCACAACTTTTATCGGCCCCATGGTGAGTGGTGTTTTTGCCGGAGATGCTGAAAAGTTGGAAGTAGAAGCGGCTTTCCCTCGGTTACTTGCTTTAGAAAAAGAGAAGGGCAGTGTGCTTAAAGGGGCGCTTTTTGGGAAAAAGAGAAAAGGGCCTTTTGAAGGGGTTCGTTCATCTAGATTACTGAGCTTCAAAAACGGTATGGAGGAGTTGCCTCAGTCTTTAATAAAAGTGTATGGCGAGAATATAAAAACAGATAAGAGTGTCTCTTCTATAAATAGAGAAGGGGAGGACTGGGTGTTGGCAACAGAGAATGCAGGTGTGATAGAAAAGGTGACGGCAAAATCACTTTTACTCTCCTGCCCCATGGATGTTATTTCCTCTTTATTTGACGATACCCCTGAACTACCAAGCGAGGTGCTTGCTTACCCTCCTTTGTTGGTATTGCATTTAGGCTTTGAAAAAATCGTACATGACTACGAAGGTTTCGGTTATTTAGCTCCAGTACCAGAAGGATTGTCGGCTCTTGGAGTGCTATTGAACGATCATATTTTTCCTGGTTTGGCCCATGTTGGCAGTTCAATGACTATTATGGCTGGGGGAATGCGTTTTGCTGAGATGTCGAAAAATGAAATAGCTGAATGGGTTGAAAAGCTTATTTTTGAGCAAAAAAAACTCCTTGGTATCGAGGCTGATGTCTTGGTGA
Organism: Planctomycetota bacterium; assembly: GCA_015231345.1. Lineage (GTDB taxonomy): Bacteria > Planctomycetota > JADGBV01 > JADGBV01 > JADGBV01 > JADGBV01. The sequence continues at coordinate 3,061 of JADGBV010000052.1, read as the reverse complement.
AAGAAGTCTGTTTTTATGAACGTTCCATTCCTCAATATAATAGAGGAACTTGTGCATACTGGGAGAAATTGCAAAATTGGGCTCAAGTTAGTGGAGTCTCATTGTGTGGCAATTACCTCCATGGCGTGGGTATCAACGATTGTGTGCGCAATGCGAAAGAGTGGGCTTTGTCTTTATAGCTGATGGCGTCGTATCATTTTCCTCATAAGGAACACCTCAAGGATGGTTCCAGCTTTAAAAAAGTTATGCGTGGTGGCACTTTGCTTAAGGAACGCTGCCTTAATTTACATTACTTAGCATTAAGTGAAGCTCCATCTCATTTGGGTTTTGTGGTGGGTAAGAAAATTGGCTCAGCTCCTGAAAGAAATCAGATTAAAAGAATGTGGAAAGAGGCTTTTCGTCTGGAAAGGCCCCATTTTTCAGTTCCCATGGATGTGGTGATTAGGCCCCTCGTAGGTTATAAAGTCCAGAAATTAGAAGAAATTCGTAATTTGCTTCGAGGACTACAAAAATGAGTTGGCTCAATAGAATCCTCATTTTGCCCATTAGAGCCTATCAATTATTCATATCACCTCTTTTGCCACACGGGTGTCGCTATTACCCTACTTGTAGTGAATATTTCATTCAAGCTTTGAGAATTCACTTTTTGCCAAGAGCCTTATTTTATGGGCTGAGTAGAATACTGCGATGTCACCCTTGGGGTGGAAGTGGTTTTGATCCGGTGCCAGAAGCTCATCATAAGAAATAAAACTATGTTCGATAATTTAACAGAAAAACTTCAGGATGCTTTTAGTAAGCTTAGGTCTAAAGGGCGTTTAACCGAACAAGATGTGAAGGATGGCTTAAGAACCATCCGCATCGCTCTTTTAGAAGCTGATGTCTCACTGGATGTTGTGAAAGCTTTTGTTAAGTCTATCCGTGAAAAAGCGGTTGGACAGGATTTGATCAACGATGTTTCAGCTGGTAATCAGATTATAAAAATTGTTCATGACGAACTAGAAGTGATGATGGGTGAGTCTGATACCTCCATCCCATACCGGGAAGAGGGAGCCTCGGTCATTCTCATGTCGGGTTTGCAGGGTAGCGGTAAAACGACAACCACTGGGAAATTAGCACTACTCCTCTCGCGAAGAGATAAGAAAAAACCCATGCTTGTAGCTGCTGATTTACAAAGACCAGCGGCCATCGAACAGCTTAAAACCATCGGAAAGCAATTAGGCTTTCCTGTTTATGCCGAAGAAGGAAGTACCCCTGTTGAGGTTTGCCGAAATGCTCTTAAAGCGGCCGAAGATCAAGACTGTGATTTGATATTGGTGGATACGGCTGGTCGATTGCATGTCGATGACGAGCTCATGCGCGAGATTAAAACCATTAATAATGTGGTTAAGCCAGACCAGACTTTTCTAGTTTGTGATGCCATGACCGGTCAAGATGCCGTGCATTCAGCAGTGGCTTTCAATGAAACTTTGACCTTAGACGGGGTGATTTTAACCAAACTGGATGGTGATACCCGTGGTGGTGCTGCTCTTAGCTTGAGGCATGTGACTGGCAAACCAGTGAAATTTGCTGGTTTAGGTGAGCAGATGGACAAACTTGAAGAATTTCACCCCGACCGTATGGCGGGAAGGATTCTTGGCAAAGGGGATATCGTTTCTCTGGTAGAGAAAGCTCAAGATGCCATGAGTGAAGAAGAAGCCATGGCGCTTCATGAGAAAATGATGAAGAATAAGTTCACCATGAACGACTTTCTTGGTCAACTCAAAATGATTAAAAAAATGGGCAGCATCAAAGATATGCTCGGAATGTTACCTGGTTTAGGCCAAGCCTTAAAAGATGTAGATGTGGACGATAAGCATTTTAATAAAATTGAAGCCATTATTTTGTCCATGACACCACAAGAGAGAGATGATGGCGATATTATTGATGGCTCTCGGCGAAAGAGAATTGCTAAAGGTTGTGGGCAAACCGTTCAAGAGTTGAATCAATTTTTCAACCAATACAAAATGATGCAAAAAATGATGTCAGGCATGGGTAAAGGTGGCGGCATGATGAATAGCATGAAAAAAATGATGGGTATGGGTGGCGGCAAAAACCCACTTGCCGGCGCTGGAATGCCAGCTGGTATGGATATGCCAGACTTAGGAGCTGCTGGCGGCGGGTTTATGCCTATGTCTAGCGACGATAGAAAGAAAATGAAAAAAGCTCAAAAAGAGAAAAAAGCGAAAAGAAAACGCTCACGCGGGAAAAAATAGCTTTGGGGCTCTTTTTACTTTAATCTTCATATTTTTTTCAGATAATCTTTGGTCCCTTAAGAGTTCGAATGATCTGAGATTTGTTCAATCACATCATCGATTTCTTCTTCAGAATACTTCCTTGGGTTATTCCACATCGCAGAGTATTCTTTTCTCAGTAAACTTTCTTGGATTAAAGAATTGATCGTCTGGCTTAGTGATAAACCTTCGCTTTTAGAAAATTCTTTAACACTCTGATAGAGAGACTTGCCCATTCTAACACTAACGACACTCATTTGAGAACCTCCTCTGGTTTCAATACCTTGATGTTAAATTTGTTTTCTACGCCTTTAAAGTCTTTTATGTTATGCGTAACGATATTTGAATTGCTGCTCACAGCGAGTTCCAGTATGAAATTGTCATTCTCATCTCTGAGAAAAGGTCTCCATTTATATGTAGGCTCAATATGTATACCTTTGAAAGAGATGATTTCGAGAATTGTTTTTCTCAGCTTTTCCTCAATATTTAAATTTTCTCGTTCAGTGACTTCACAATATTCCAAAAATAATTTATGAGATATGCAAAATGATAGCTCTCCTTTGAGTGCCATTTTGAGAAGAAGGTTTGACGCTCCAGAGAAAGATTTCAAGGCCGAAACTACTACGCACGTGTCTATGATAACTGTAGTCATATATGAATTATATATGACTACAATGCCGTTCAAATCTAAAACGAAAATTTAGACAACTTGGTGGTGAAAAAGCTTGAATAAAGCAATCTCAGCATTTTTGCTAACTATTATGGCTTGACCCAATTGAATAGATATATCT